>NZKC01000043.1 GCA_002692475.1 Candidatus Pelagibacter sp. | reverse complement strand
ATTTTATGAAACATCAAGTACTTCCAAAGGATTATAATTCTTATGGATCTAGAAGAGGAAATCATGAAGTAATGATGAGAGGAACTTTTGCTAATATAAGAATAAGAAATGAAATGGCTCCTGGAACTGAAGGGGGGTTTACTAAATTATACCCAGAGGAAAAAGTGATGCCAGTTTATGATGCTGTTGTAGAATATAAAAAAAGAGGAACAGATCTTGTAGTGATTGGTGGAAAAGAATATGGCACTGGATCATCTAGAGATTGGGCGGCTAAAGGAACTAAATTATTAGGAATTAAAGTTGTTATTGCTGAGAGTTTTGAAAGAATTCACAGATCAAATTTAATTGGAATGGGAATTTTACCTTTACAGTTTATAGATGGTATGGATCGAAAAAAACTAAAGTTAAGTGGATCTGAATTAATTACAGTGCTAAAAATTGAAAATGGTATTAATCCATCAGATAAAATAGATGTTGAAATAAAATATTCGTCCGGCGATATTAAAAAGATTAAAACACTATGCCGAATTGATACAAAGAATGAGTTAGAATATTATAAGAATGGTGGAATACTTCAGTTTGTATTAAGGAATATGATGTAAATTATGGAAGAAGAAATTCAGATAATTAATCAAAATACGAGAAGAGAAAAATTTAAAAATTTCATTATTAAAAATAAAAAAATTTTAGTAATGTCAGTTTCTAGTATTATAATTATTATTTTATTATTAGTCTTTTATTCAGAGATTAAATTTAAAAANCAAATCAAATTAGGAAANAAGTATAATGAAATTGTACTTTCATATGAAAAAACAAATAATCAAAATTCAGAAGAGGAACTAATTGATATTATTCAAAAAAAAGATCCCACATATTCACCNCTAGCACTTAANTTTATAATAGATAATGAGATNGTTAATGACAAAATTAAGGTAAATGAATTATTTGATATAATTATTNAAAAAACGNATATTGAAAATGAAATAAAGAATCTTATAATTTATAAGAAAGCACTCTACAATTCAGACAATATTAATGAAAATGATTTAATAAATATCCTTAATCCAATATTAAATTCTGAAAGTGTATGGAAGTCACATTCNTTATATTTATTAGCAGAGTATTTTTTATCAAAAAATGANAAACAAAAATCAAAAGAATTTTTAGTTCAAATAATAGAACTAGAAAATGCAAATCCAAAGATTAAAGTAGAAGCACAAAAAAGAATAAATAGAGACTTAAGTGATTAGAATATTAAAAGTAATTATATTGTTATTAATAAGTGCCTGTTCTCTAAATTCTAGTTCATCTCTATGGACTAAACATAAAAAATTGAACTATGAAAAATCATTAAATATTAGAGAGATTAATTCAAAAAAAGAAATTATTAAAAACGAAATTAATTCTAACATTAAAATTAAACTGATTAATAAAAATAACTCAAGCAAAACTATTTCAGGACTTTCAAATAATAGTGGAATAATTAATTATGATGGTCAATTAAAGAAAGTTTCAAAGTATAATTTTTCCAAAATAAAGTATTTTAATCAATATGAACCAGAAATTATTTTGTATGATGATAATTTAATCTTTTTTAACAATAAGGGAACAATTATCAATTTTAAAGAAAATTCAAAATTATTATGGAAAAAAAATTACTATTCAAAGTCTGAAAGAAAAAATAACCCAGTACTTTTTTTTTCAAAAGGTAATGACAGTCTTATAGTTGCAGATACTTTGGCTAAATATTATGCCATTAATTTAAAGACAGGTAGTCTGATTTGGTCAAAAAATAATAAATCTCCATTTAATTCACAAATTAAAATACTAGATGATAAATTTTATGTAGTAGATGATAGCAACCAAATAAATTGTTTTTCAATAAAAAACGGTGATAAATTGTGGAGCTTTAAAACAGAAAATACTTTAATTAAATCTCAAAAAAAAATATCAATTATTATACAAGATAATAAAATAGTTTTTAGCAATACCTTAGGGGATGTATCAGCATTAAATCCTATAAATGGAAGATTGTTATGGCAAACACCAACTCAAAATAAATCTATTTATGAAGATGCGATGTTTTTAAAAATATCAGACTTAATATTTTCAGAAAACTCAATATTATTTTCAAATAATATGAACGAATTCTTTTCTATAGATTTAACCACTGGAATTTTAAATTGGAAACAACTAGTAAATTCTAGTCTTAGACCAACTAAAGTAAATGAATTTATTTTTACAGTATCAGATGAAGGATTTTTAGTAGTTATCGATTTTAAAACTGGTAGCATAATTCGAAGTACAGACTTATTTAAAAATTTTAAAAAGAAGAAAAGAAAAAAAATTAAACCAACTGGTTTTATTGTTGGAAATAAAAACATTTATTTATCTACATCCAATGGAAGATTATTAATTGTAGATGTTGAAACTGGAAATACACAATCTGTAATAAAATTGGATAACGAAAAACTTTCAAGACCAATTGCATCAAAACAAAGTTTATTTATTGCTAAAAATAATTCTATTATCAAATTAAATTAAAATGTTTTTAAAGTTACTTGAAAAATTAGGAAGAAAAAAAGTAGTTTTAGATAGAGGTCCATCACATCCTACATTTAATGAAGCAAAACCATGGATGAATAGATACTATGTTTTATTTAGAAATAGACCTAGATGGTTTCCTTTTAATATTTTAATTCACGAAATGTTAGATGATGACCATGGTGAAGGAGTTCACAATCATTTATTTCCTTTTATGACTATTATTTTAAGAGATGGTTATTGGGAAACACTTAAAACTGGAAAATATTGGAGGCCAGTAGGTTATATTGGATTTAGATCAGCTAATACACATCATAGAGTTGATTTAAAACCAGGGACAAGACCGCTGACGCTGTTTTTTTCAGGACCCTTTGGATTAAGAAAAGGCCTTAGATCTGAATACGGTATAGATTTTAAAACTAAGATTAAATAAAGGGATTGTAAGCCCATTGTAGTATAGCTTGACGCTGTCTTCTTCTACACCCGAGGTCTCCTTTTTCACAATTTTTTTCTATTGCAGTTACATGTCTTCTAAAATTCTTCCACCTTTTTATTTGAATTTCATCTATATGAGCAATTCTTCTTCCATTATAAAATCTACAATACCACTGAAACCATCCCAAAGGATCTTCCTTGAAAATCCAACCTTTTTCAATCCAGTGCTCTCTTGAAAGACCTGCTTTAGTTCTAAAACGATTAACGTTTACATCAAAGGATTTACTTATTTTTGCATTTTCAAACCAAGATTTTGGAAACTCTTTAATATTTGTTCCAAAATAAGATCCTCCAAACACACCGAGCTCTAACATTTTCTTTGGAGATAATTGAGGTTTAAAAATTTTATAAAAATCTAAATTTTGGTTAATTTTCTTTATAATCTTCTTCATTTTGAAAGCTGGTTTGAACCTTTTGATAGTAAATTCATATATAGTTCCTCATCAGCATCTCCCTCACATCCAATAATTAAAATGTTTGATTTTTCATTAATTTCTAATTTTTTTTTCACAACATCGTTTTCACAAGTAGAAATTAAACTAATAATTCCAGGTGTAGAACATTCACCACCAATTATTATTTCGTTACAAAAATATTTATTATTTAGCATAGCTACAGTTTTAGCAACATTATCATCAGGAACGCTTGTACAACAATTTACTGATTCTTTTAAAATTTTCCATGGGACCAATGATACTTCGCCACAAGACATTCCACCCATTATACTTTCTTTTTTTATATCAACTTTTTGTAAAGTTCCTTTATCAATACTTTTAAGGACACAATCTGCATTTTCAGGTTCAACAATTATTATTTTAGGTATTCTTTTAAAATATTTAGCTATACCTGCAATAGCACCAGAAGCCATACCACCAACACCTGCTTGTAAAAAAACATGTGTAATGTATTGATCGGTTTGGGTTGAAATTTCTTTAATCATCATAGAATAACCTGCCATTGTCAATTTAGGTACAGTTTCATAATTTTCCCAAGCGACATCTTGAACAATCTTCCATCCGTTAGCTTTTGACTCATTAATACATGCTTCTAAAGATTTCTCATAATTTCCTTTTACTCTAATAACATCAGCATCTAATTTTCTCATTTCAACTGCTCTAGCCTCACTAACGTATTCACTAATAAAAATTTTGCAATTTAGACCTAGTCGTTGTGATCCCCAAGCAACNGACCTCCCGTGATTGCCTGCTGTAGCAGTAGANATAGTAATATCTTTATTTCCTTTAGTAACTTTTTCAACAGCATATGCTCCACCTAAAGCTTTAAACGACTTAAGATGGAATCTTTGTGATTCATCTTTATAAAAAATGTTTTTTAACTTGAGTGTCTTTGATAATTTTTCAAAATTTAAAAGTGGAGTAGGTTTATAATTTTCCCAGCCTGAAATAACTTTATTAGCATCGTCTATAGTTTCTTCACCACATACATCTAATATTTTTTGTCTATTAAAATTATAATTTTTATTAAAAATGTAATCAGATAATTTCCAATTAAAAACCTCAGAGCTGCTCATATTTTCTTAGCAATCCAAGGTATTTTGTTTTTCCCAGTTTGTTACTGAGCTTTTCTTATCAAAGATTTCTTCTTTGTGAAAATTTGATAACTCTTCTTTTTTAAGCTTAATATAGCTATCTATTGTGTGGTCTCCAAAAGCTTCTCTTAAAACTTTGTTATCATTCAGCATTTCTAAAGAGTCTTCTAAATCATCAGGTAACCTCGGTAAGTTNGGATAGTTTTTATAATCTGTATACATATTNCAACTTAATGGTTCTCCTGGATCCAATTTTAAATTTAAACCATACAATCCAGATGCTATAACACCAGCTTGNAACAAATATGGATTAGCAGAGCCGTCCATTAATCTTAATTCGAATCTACCAGGATCAGGTATTCTGATCATATGAGTTCTATTATTACCAGAATACGAAATACTTGATGGGGACCAAGATGCACCAGATTTTGTAGGTGGAGCATTAATTCTTCTGTAACTATTAACTGTTGGATTGAATAATGAGGATAGTGACTCAGCGTTTTTCATTACACCNGCTAAAAAATTATAGGCAATTTTGCTTAAACCATATCTATCTCCGTTATCTAGAAATTTATTTATTTTACCATCCCACAATGAAATATGAGCATGACAGCCGTTACCTGTTAAATTTTCAAATGGTTTAGGCATAAATGTTGCTCTTAAACCATGTTTTTCAGCTAAAGACTTAACCATAAATTTAAAAAATACATGTCTATCAGCTGTAACTAGGCAATCAGAATAATCCCAGTTCATTTCAAATTGGCCATTCGCATCTTCATGATCATTTTGATAAGGATTCCAACCCAATTCAATCATGCTATCACAAATTTCTTTTATTAATTCATACCTTCTCATTAAAGCTGATTGATCATAACAAGGTTTTGATTGAATATCTCGTTTATCAGCTATTGTCGAACCGTCTTCAGATATTAAAAAGTATTCACATTCAACACCTGATTTCATCACCAAGTTTTTTCTAGATAGCTCTTTGATTTGTTTTTTCAACATTACTCTAGGAGATGCATCAACAGGCTTACCATTCATCCATAAATCAGAAGCTAACCAACCAACTTCCTTATTCCAGGGAAGCTGAATTAAACTATCCGGATCTGGAATGGCAAACATATCAGCATCTGCAGGAGTCATATCTAACCATGTTGCAAAACCTGCAAAACCTGCTCCATTTTTTTGCATGTCAGAAATAGCTCTTGCNGGTACAAGTTTAGATCTAAGNACNCCAAACAAGTCTACAAAACTNATTAAAAAATATTTTATTTTTTTACTTTTTGCTATCTGAGATAAATTTTTTGACATAAATTATGCTATCACAGATTTAAGAAAAAATAGATAAAAAGAAATCCTTATAATAAATTAAATTAATAACAATTATTATTATAACAGCAATTATTGCACCATACTTTGCTTTTGGCCAGGCTAACCTTGCCATCTTACTTGGCGTTTTGTTAATATTTTCTTGAGGTTGTTTATCTTCCATTTTTAAAAAAAGGGCGCATAATCTTTATGCGCCCTTAATTCTTTTAATTACCCATCGGTAATATTACTTTTCCAATCATTTGGACCACGTCTTTGTCTAGCAAGTTTTGCAAGTTTTTCACTTTCTTGCTTTGCTGTTATAACGTGCCATCCTATCCAAATGATAAATCCAAGAATTACTAAAATTCCCTCAGATCCAACACCTGGATAAATTGCTCCCTGGACTTCAGAGGCACTTAAATGATCTATCCAGTTAGTTACTGTTGCCATAAATTATCCTCCTTACCTGGTTGCAGAGGCCACAGATTTTTCGTCATCTTTTGCTGCCTCCATTATTTCATAGTCTAGTCCTGCGATCTCAGCTTCTCTNGGAATTCTAAGTTTNCCCATTCCATGAAGAATTTTCGCTATTATATATCCTGGTATCATTCCTAGAACAAAGAACATTATTATTGCTCCAATGAACATTCCCAAAGGATTTATAGAAGCATAAGTAGCTCCGTCCCACATAGCTCCAACACTGTATCCAGATGAAGGATAACCATTTAAAACAAATCCACAAATTACTAGTCCTACAAAACCAGCATAACCATGAACCGCTACAGCACCAACTGCATCATCAATTTTGAACTTTCGTTCAACCCAGTAATGCATTTTGTATGCGATAACTACACCGATCATACCGATAATCATTGATTGTATAGGGTGGTACAAGTCATTACCTGCAGAAGCACAAATTATTCCTGCTAGTCCAGATGAATATGTCCAAAAAGGATCACCCTTTGAAATCACATATCCGGCTAGTAGNCCTCCAGAAAGCGACATTAAGAAGTTAAAAGTAATACCACTCAATGTTGTTGGAGTTACATAAATGTTTGTTGCGGTAAAGTATGTTACACCTTCCATTCCGTATTCAGGCCCTAAATTGAATATAGGTATATTACATGCTGCGTAAAATCCCCAAAAACCTGTGTAAATTAGAAACAATCCAATTACAACTAGCCAAGGATTCCTTGGGCCAATATTTCTTGGTTCTCCACTTGATGTAAATTTACCTATCCTTGGTCCCAAAACAGCTAAAATACCAAGAGCAAATCCACCTGCAATAGCATGAATTACTCCAGATGCATAAGCATCATGGTANCCTAAAAGTTTTAGCATCCAACCGTCAAAGTGCCAGCCCCATGCAGCATCTATAGTCCAAAAAACTGAACCAATTGCAATTGCCAAAATACCGAAAGCAAAAGTAGTTATTCTTTCAATTACGGCTCCTGAAACAATTGAAGCTGCTGTCCATGAGAATAAAAGAAACGCTGCCCAGAATACTCCACTTATATGATCACCTAAATTGACNGCCATAAGTTGGCTTGTAGCAAGATAGTATTTAGCACTAAACGCTGAGTCATCTGTTATTAAAGCATCNCTTCCATTCATTATTGATGGTGCAAGTCCGGGTCCTGTTGGAAAAGCCCAATATATCCACCATCCAAATAAAAACCACGTAACTGTTACCAGTGGTATCAGTATAGTATTTTTCATTAATGTATGTTGATGATGTTTGTATCGAGAAGCTCCAACTTCATACATACAGAATCCAACGTGTATTAAAAACATCAGTACCACTGTTATCCAGTAGTAGAANTCTGTAAATATGGTCGTCAATGCACCTAGTTCGTCAGTCATATCAAACCTCCATTTGTTTAAACAAATTAATATTATCTTAATTTATGGGATAGTTTGTTCAATACTTAAAAACCTAANNTGAGCGTAAACTTTTATTCATAAAACAACCTGCGGTAGATGAAATTTTTTAGATTATTTAGAATTTTCTATATGCTTTTTTAAGATCAACAAGCGGATGATTAGGTGACATTTGAAATTTAACTAATAGTTCTCTCGCTATCATATCTCTATCTTGCTGATTGTTTGGAAGTTTAATTTTTTTTGGAATTGTAACCCATCCATTTGCATTTCTATCAAANACAGCGGGNCTNTCTTCTTCATANCCCATGTGNACATCNTCAAGCCANTTTAAATCATCCCAACCCATTGCTTCAATATATTTTTTAAGGAAAGGTGTTAATCTTGAATAATCAGGTAAAAGATTAACGTCATATCTGTAACCAATTGTTTGGCCAATCATTTTTTCTCTAGCTGTTTCCTTCTTTTTTCCAAGCTGGCCTTTAACTTCCTTAATTTTACCTTTTTTATTTATCTTTTTTTTTGCCATAATTATTTTTTAAATTTTATGAAAATCGTCTACACCCACTGTGTGATTAGTACCTGATAACGGAACTTTTGCTAATGCAGAAGCTTCCATTGTAAGTGCAGCCATATCCTCTGGTTCTAAAGAATGAATATTTGTTTTACCACAAGCTCTAGCTAAAAGTTGAGCTTCTAAAGTCATAGTATGT
>NZKC01000018.1 GCA_002692475.1 Candidatus Pelagibacter sp. | reverse complement strand
TATATAATCAATTTTATTTTTNGNTGTNTTTANAGCCATNTNCATACATCTNNCNGCNCCTTCACCAGAAGGAGCTACCATGTCATATCCATCTGATGTAGCACCATAACCGGTAAGTTCAGCATAAATTTTTGCACCTCTTGCTTTTGCNTGTTCGTATTCTTCTAATACTANTACACCACCACCACCTGATATTACAAATCCATCTCGAGTTTTGTCATAAGGTCTAGAAGCTTTATCTGGCGTATCGTTATATTTTGAAGATAATGCAGTCATAGCATCAAACATTGCAGTCATTGCAAAGTGAACTTCATCACTTCCTCCAGCAAAAATAATTTTTTGTTTTCCGAGTTGAATTAATTCCATTGCATTACCTATACAATGACCACTGGTCGCGCACGCAGAACTAATTGTATAATTTACACCTTTAATTTTAAAAGGGACGGCTAAGGTTGCAGAGGCTGTACTAGACATAGTTCTTGGTACTATAAATGGACCCATTCTTTTAGGACTTTTATCTCTTGTTTTGTCTGCGGCCAAAATTACATTTTCTATTGACGGTCCTCCCGAGCCCATAATCATTCCTGTTGAAATATTACTTACATCTTTGTCCTCTAATCCAGAGTCTTTAACTGCTTCAGACATAGAAACGTAATTATAAGCAGATCCTGGTCCCATAAATCTTATAAATTTTCTATCAACATGATCTTCTAGTTTTATGTTTGGTTTTCCATGAACATTGCTTTTTAAGTTGTACTCTTTGTATTCCTCTGAAAAAGTAATGCCTGATTTTCCATTTAATAAAGATTTATAAACTTCTTCTTGATTATTTCCTAAGCATGAAACAACGCCAATACCTGTTACAACAACTCTTTTCATTATTTAAATAGTCCTACTTTTAAGTTTTCAGCAGTATATATTTTTTTCCCATCAGCAAGCAGAATACCATTAGCTAAGCCAACCGAAGTACCTTCTTTTACTAAAATTCTTTTCATATCTATTTCATAAATTGCTTTTTTTACATTTTTCAGAACTTCTCCTGTAAATTTTACACTGTTTACTCCTAGCGCCCTACCTCTTCCAGGATTTCCAAGCCAGCCGAGATAAAAACCAACTAATTGCCACATAGCGTCTAGCCCAAGGCAACCTGGCATTACTGGATCCTCTTTAAAGTGACAATCAAAAAACCACATATCATCTTTTATATCTAGTTCAGCTTTTATTAATCCTTTTTTAAAAGCACCTTTATCTTCACTAATTTCAGTTATTCTGTCAAACATTAGCATTGGTGGCAAAGGAAGTTTTGCATTTCCAGGTCCAAAAAGACCACCTTTTCCACAATTAATTAACTCATCATAATTGAAGGAATTCTTTTTCATATTTTTGTAACCTTATTACTTGATTTAAATAAATTATAATATAGAAATAGTTTAGAACTATTATAAATAACAACAATGAAAAACCTAGATTTTATCAATAAATTGAGAAATTCTGGCTTAAGACCAACAAAACAAAGAATTAAGATCTGCGAAGCTCTATTTAATACAGAAAAAACATTTCATTTTACAGTAAATGATCTCTCAAAAATAATAGAAAAAGATTTCAATGAGAAAATTTCATTAGCAACAGTATACAACACTGTGCATGCTTTTAAAAAAAAAGGATACGTTAAAGAAATTTCTTTAGGAAATGATAAAAGTTATTTTGATACAAACATAAGCTCTCACCATCATTTTTTTGACACTAAAACAAATGAACTAATTGATATCGACTCTCATAAAATTCAACTAAAAGATATTCCAAATCCTCCAAAAGGAAAATCTATAAAAGACATTGATGTAGTTATAAACGTTGAGAATGATTCTCAATAGTTTATAAACATTCTAAACTACTTGACTTCTACTTTAGACTAATTATAAACTAATAATATTAACATAGGAGTTAAATTTATGAGTAGCGAAATTAATAAAGAAATAGGCAAATGTCCATTTACTGGAGCAGGCACACCAGCAAAACATCCAACTGGAAAAGGACAAACAAATAAAGATTGGTGGCCTAATGCGCTAAATTTAAAAATACTTAGCCAACATTCCTCTTTAGTGAATCCTATGGATAAAAAATTCAGCTACAAAAAAGAATTTAAAAAATTAAATTATAAGGCACTTAAAAAAGATCTACTTAAATTAATGACAGAGTCAAAAGATTGGTGGCCTGCAGACTACGGACACTATGGTCCTTTTTTTATAAGATTAGCTTGGCACGCGGCAGGCACTTACAGAACTGGTGATGGTAGAGGAGGTGCAGGTACTGGAAATCAAAGATTTGCTCCTCTTAATAGTTGGCCTGACAACGTGAATTTAGATAAAGCAAGATTATTATTATGGCCTATTAAGCAAAAATATGGAAAAAAAATTTCATGGGCAGATTTATTTATTTTAGTAGGAAATGTTTCACTTGAGTCGATGGGTTTTAAAACTTTTGGATTCGGCGCTGGTAGAGAAGACATATGGGAGCCAGAAGAGGATATTTACTGGGGATCAGAAAAAGAATGGTTAGGAGTAAATCGTTACAGTGGTAAAAGGGAATTAGAAAACCCACTTGGAGCTTCACATATGGGACTAATTTATGTAAATCCTCAAGGACCTGATGCAAATCCAGATCCATTGCTTGCGGCACATGATATTAGAGAAACATTCGGTAGAATGGCTATGAATGATTATGAGACAGTTGCTTTAGTTGCAGGTGGACATACTTTTGGTAAGTCACATGGAGCAGCACCAGAATCACATAAAGGACCTGAGCCAGAAGGATCTAAAATTCAATATCAATCAACTGGTTGGAACAGTAATTACAAAAGCGGAAAAGCTGAAGACACAATAAGTAGTGGTATAGAAGGTGCATGGACTTCAGATCCAATTAAATGGGACATGGGATATTTTGAAAATTTATTTGGTTATGATTGGGAACTTTCAAAAAGTCCTGCTGGAGCTCACCAATGGAAACCAAAACAAAATGGTCATGCTATATCAACCACACCGGATGCTCATAATAAATCGAAGAAAAACCTTCCAATGATGCAAACNACAGATCTATCTTTAAAATTAGATCCAAAATACGGNCCNATTTCTAGACATTTTTACANTAATCCCAAAGAGTTTGCTGATGCTTTTGCAAGAGCTTGGTTTAAGCTTACTCANAGAGATATGGGACCAAAAGTTAATTACTTAGGTAACGAAGTGCCAAAAGAAGATTTAATTTGGCAAGATCCAATTCCAAAAAATAAGTATAAGCTAAAAAATAAAGATATAGACATACTTAAAAATAAAATTGCTAAGTCTGGTTTATCTGTTTCACAAATGGTCTCTACAGCTTGGGCTTCAGCGGCATCTTTTAGAGGATCAGATAAGAGAGGTGGAGCAAATGGTGCAAGAATTTGTCTAGCACCTCAAAAGGATTGGAAAGCAAATAATCCTAAACAATTATCAAAAGTAATAAAAGTTTTAGAAAAAATAAAAAAATCGTTTGATAGTAAAAAAAAGATAGTATCGTTAGCAGATTTAATTGTACTTACAGGTGGAGTGGGTATTGAAAAAGCTGCAAAAGATACTGGTAAAAAAATAAAAGTACCTTTTTCTCAAGGAAGAGGTGANGCATCTCAAGATCAAACAGANATNCATTCTTTTNGTTTATTAGANCCTAGAGCTGATGGTTTTAGAAACTTTGCAGATGCTGATCACTCNACNGTNGCTGAGGAAATGTTAATTGATAANGCACAACTAATGAACTTAACAGGACCTGAAATGACGGTTCTTGTTGGGGGTATGCGTGTTCTTGGAACAAACTTTGATAATTCTAAGCACGGTGTTTTCACAAAGAAAGTTGGAAAATTAACAAATGACTTTTTTGTAAATTTGCTAGATATGAATATTGAGTGGAAAGAAGTTTCTCCTAAAGAAGATTTATTTGAGGGTAAAGAGAGAAAAACAGGTAAAACTAAGTGGACAGCGACTAGAGCCGATCTTATATTTGGGTCAAATTCGCAACTTCGAGCTTTTGCTGAAGTTTATGCTTGCGAAGACTCTAAAGATAAGTTTATAACTGATTTTGTTTCTGCATGGGTAAAAGTGATGAATTTAGATCGTTTTGATTTAAATTAAAAATTAAGGGTAATTAAATGACACAAGTAAGTTTTGAAGATTTCTACCAAGTTCCAGATCTTAAATTTAATATTTTAAAATTAAGAGATGATCTTGATTCAATTTTAAAAAGTAAAAATTTTAATTCTTTAGGAATNAGTCATTTTGGAGCGATACCAATAAACAGAATCCCGAATGATAATGAGTCTGTAGAAGGCCATAATGTGAGAGGAAAGTATTGGACTATAGCAGACGAGTCAGGGAAAGTTGTTTCAAGAGATATTGCTATAGATGAATCGAAATATACTGAATTAATGCCTGAGTTTGAAAATACTTACTTTAAAGAAGTCTATGAAACACTAAGAAAAAAATTCAAACTTGGAAGAGTAAGATTACTTTTAAAGGAACCACGGTCTACACTAAGTTGGCACAAGGATCCTGAACCGAGATTACATATTCCTATCATCACCAATAAAGGATGTTCAATGGTTATTGAAAATGTAGCTAAACATCTGCCAGCAGATGGACATGTTACGATTACAAATAACACTAAGTTTCATAATTTTTTCAATGGCGGAGAACAAGCAAGAATTCATTTAGTTGCTTGTGTTTTAGAAAATCCTTTTAAAAAATTAAATGACAGAAATAACTAAAGGCTTATTCGGAGCTTCAAAAGATATATTTCAAAATAATAAAGGTTCGATTTTACGAACTGTAATTTATACGATTGGACATTTTGCAATCGCAATAACGGTTTTAATGTTGGTAGCAGATGTATCTTTTATGATAGCTCTAACCGATGCTATAGTTGAGCCTTTGGCAAATTCTGTTTGGTATTTTATTTTAGATAAGTGGTGGGCGAGTAAATCAAAAAAATAATTTTTTGCGAATGATTATCATTAATGCAAAAAAATGAGTGTATAAATTTTTTTTTTGATAACAATTATTATTAGCGAAGAAATTACTTGAAAAATAATTTTCATTTTCTATTTTATAGTTATGGAAATACAAAACTATAATTGCAAAAAATGTGGACTTACAATTGCATCAAAATGTTCTAAGTGTGATAGAACTGTTGATGTTCAAGTATTGAATGATGGTTGTATAGTTCAAATTACAAAATGTGGGGATTGNGCGAATATGCCTGTAATTAAAGATATTTGTTCGCAACAAAAATAATTAATTAATACCCCAAACATTTTCAGTTCTAAGCCAGCCAGTTATTTTGTTGGTTTTGATTTTGCACCANTTTTCTTTACACTTTTTAATTAATACTAGTTTTCCTTTTTCAAGTTTAATTATAGGTTTCGAAAATATACTATTTTTTTTAAATAAAGTCTTATTCTCCATCATAATTAATGATTTTGGTGATTTTAATTGTGAAATATGAATCCAGCCATTATTATTTTTATGATCAATAATTTTTCTAAAGTTTTCTTTTCTGTCTATAACTTTTAATGGAAGATATTTTTTCTTATATACAAATTTTATTTGATCATCTTTGTTAGGTCCATATCTAACGTTTACTTTATTATATTTTAACATTAAAAAATAATCATTTTCTTCAGCTAATATATTTGAATTAAAAAAANATATTATTAAAATTAAAAAAAATTTTAACATTCACAACTTTTCTTTTTTTGAAATTTCACTTTTCTAAAATCAAGGTCTTTAAAATTTAATATTAAAATATTTGATCTCAAGTTTTTTCCTATATCTAGAATTATTTTNAGAGCTTCATTGGCTTGGATATTACCTACTATTCCAGCTATTGGACCNAATATACCTTCAGCTTCACAATTTAGAATTTCATCAGATGGAATACCCTGGTAAAAACATTTTAGACAAGGTTCTTTTTTCTTTTTAAAATTAAACGTAAATACATGACCATCAAATTTACTTATAGCACCAGGAATAAAGTATTTTTTAAATTTCATAGAAGCATCATTTAATAAAAATTTTGTTTTAAAATTGTCAGTACCATCAATTATAAGATCATACTTATTTACAATTTGATTAACATTTTTAATGGAGATCTTAACTTTGTGCTTATTTATTTTAACATAAGGATTAATTTTTTTAATTTTTTCATAGAGTTTATCAACTTTAAATTTACCAATATCTTTAGAGTGGTACATTGATTGTCTATGGATATTAGATAAGCTTACTTTGTCAAAATCTGCAATACCAATCACTCCTACCCCAGCCCTACTTAGATAATCTGCAGCTGGACATCCTAGTCCTCCCGCTCCAACTATCAGAATTTTCGAAAGTGAAATTTTTTTCTGACCCTGAATACCGATATCTTTTAGAACTATTTGTCTAGAGTATCTCTCTAAATGTTCGTTATTTAATTTTTTATTCATTTGCCAGTTGATCCAAATCCTCCAGATCCTCTTATAGTTTTTGGCAAATTATCTACTTCTTCAAACTCTATTTTTAAAATCGGCATCAGTACCATTTGAGCAATTCTATCTCCGTTATTAACAACAAATTCTTTATCGCCATGATTAAATAAAATAATTTTTAATTCACCTCTATAATCACTATCAATTGTACCAGGTGTATTGAGAACAGTTATATTCGATTTAGCAGCAAGACCCGACCTTGGTCTAATTTGAACCTCTGTATCATCAGGTATTGCTATCGACAATCCAGTTGATATTAAAGCAGATTTTTTAGGTGGAATTATAATTTCACTCTCTATTAAAGCTGTTAAGTCTAGACCTGATGATCCAGAGGTTTCGTAAGATGGAATTATAGCTTTCTGATTAAGTTTTTTTATTAAAACTTTAATCATATTAATTTAAGTGATTTAATATTCTATCTACGATTTGGTTTGCGAGATGAGCTTTAGTTGTTTTTTTAATATCTTCTTTTTCTTCATTTTTGTAAAAAATCGTAACAGCATTTTCATTTGATTCAAAGCCGATTGTTTCATCAGATACATCATTTGCAATTATCCAATCACAATTTTTATCTAATAATTTTTTCTTGGCACTTGAATGAACATTCTCTGTTTCAGCAGCAAAACCAATCACAAGTTTTGGTCTTAAGGAATTATGATTTGAAATATTATTGAGAATATCTATATTCTTTTCTAAATTAATTACAATATTATCAATTTTTTTAATTTTATCTTTACTATATTTTTTCATTTTCCAATCACCAACAGCTGCTGAAAATACTGCTACGTCTACTGGCAAATTACTTATTGTTTCTCTAAACATATCCTCTGCAGTTTTGACCTTTATTAAATTAACACCATCATCAGCAATTTGACTGGATGGACCCGATATAAGAGTTGTGTCAAACCCATTTTTATTTAAAGAGTTTGCAATTTCATAACCTTGCTTACCACTCGATCTATTCGTGATATATCTGACTGGATCTAAAAATTCTTGAGTTGGACCAGCTGTAACTAGAGCTCTCTTTTTTTTTAAATTTGTTAAACCTTTAAAATGATCTTCTAACAAATTTAAGATTTCTGAGGGTTCAGACATTTTGCCTTCACCGTATTCTCCACAAGCCATATCACCTATATTAGGTCCAATTAATTTATATCCAAATGATTTTAATTTTTTAATGTTATCTTTATTTGATTGATGTTCCCACATTCGAACATTCATTGCTGGAGCTAAAAAAACCTGTTTATTAGAAGCTAATGTTACCGTTGCAGCTAGATCATCTGCAAGTCCATAGCTTAACTTTGAAATAGTATTAGCGGTTGCGGGCGCTATTAACAATAAATCTGACCATCTTGATAGTGAAATATGATCCATTTCAGANTCATTTTTATAATCAAATAAATCTGAGTAAACTTTTTCTTGAGAAAGAGATACTACTGATAATGGCGTTACAAANTTTTTAGCATTTTTTGTAAGAATAGTTTTTACAAAAGCTCCTTTTTTTTTTAATAATCTTATAATTTCTAAGGATTTATAAGCAGCTATCCCACCACATATTATTAATAGTATTTTTTTTTTATCTAAAAAATTCATTTTGAAATTAAAATACTAAGTAACCAAAAAATACAAGCAATAATAATCCAATAATACTTTGATTTCTAAATGATTTCATTTCCATTTCTTTGTCTTTAAGAGCTGAATATGAGTTNGAATTTTGTGGTATCTGTCCGCTAGCAAGAAAAGTAAGTGCTTGATTTGCCTTATCCATTATTTGTGGTAATTCTGGCAATCTTTTCAACACCTCGGTTGAATCTTTTAAGGTTTCAGTTAAATTTGAAATTGGATCTTTAGTTTCTTTTAACCATTTTTCTAAGACCGGTTTTGAAGTTTCCCAGATATTAGTATCTGGATTTAGTTTTCTTGCCACCCCTTCTACTACTACCATTGTTTTTTGAAGTAGCAGTAATTGAGGTTGAGTTTGCATATTAAACTTCTCAGTAATATCAAAAAGTTGTTTAAGTAGCTTACCACCTGAAATATCTTTCACTGATTGACCAAAAATAGGCTCCCCTATAGATCTAAGAGCTTGAGCTAATTCATCAACATTAACATCTTTAGGCACTAGGCCAGCAACAATATGAACATTTGCAACTTTTTTATAGTCCCTCATTATGAAACCATATAAAATTTCAGCTAAGAATTTTCTATTAAGTTTGTCTAAACGACCCATTATTCCAAAATCAATAGTTATTATTTGGCCACTACTATCTATTAGCAAGTTACCTTGATGCATATCTGCGTGAAAAAAACCATCTCTAACTGCGTGTCTCAAAAAGTGTTGAATAATATCAGTTGCAATATTTTTTACATTAATGCCTTTTTCAATTAAAATATCTTTTTCTCGAATAGAAAAACCTTCAATCCAATCTAAAGTTAAAACTTTCTCGCTAGTAAAATTCCAATATATTTTTGGCACATAAAAACCAACATCATTTTTTGTATTTTCAGCAAATTCATTTGCAGCCGCTGCTTCAAACCTTAAATCCATCTCATGATTTGTTATTTCTTTCAAAAGAAAGACTACCTCCATCAGTCTTAGTCTTTTTGTCTTTGATGAAATACTTTGAATTATATAAGCAAGTAGCATTAANGCATCAATTTCCTCATTAAATTTTTTCTTAATATCTGGCCTCAATATTTTTATTGCTATATCTTTTATAGTCCCATTTTCATTTATTTGTGCCTTATGAACNTGAGCAATTGATGCAGCAGCAATTGGCTCACTTAAGTTTAATATTAATTTGTACATGTCATCTCCAAGCTCATCTTTAAGAATATTTTTAGCATCAATGCTCGAAAATGGAGGAACCCTATCTTGCAATTTTTCTAATTGTTTAGAAAGTTTTTCACTAATTATATCTGGTCTTGTTGCCAAAAATTGACCAAGTTTTATAAAAGTTGTTCCCATACCCTCAATAGACTTACAAAGTTTCTCTTCATCACTTAGATTTTTAAGATTGTAATCATCTTGAGATAGCTTAATTGAAAAAATACTTACCAAAATTTTAATTATAAGAGGTGGCTTATGTATTTTAGAGATAATTTTAATTGCATCAGATAAAGCAAGCTTTCTGGCAATTTTAAATAATATATAAAATTTTTTGATCATTAAACTTTCCATCCAGAATGGATAGCAACTATTCCACCACTTAAATTTCTATACTTGCANCTTTCAAAACCATTTCTTTCCATTATATCTNGTAACTCATCCTGGTTTATAAACTTATCGATACTTTTGGTGAGATATTCATAGGGTTCACTTTTGCCAACTATAATTTTTCCAATTCGAGGAATTAATTTTGAGTAATTTTTATATAAAAAATTTAGATTAGAATTGTTAATTTTTGAGAATTCTAAACATAAAAAACGTCCGCCAGGCTTTAAAACTCTGTAAGCTTCCTTTAATGATTTATCAATATCTTTTGTATTTCTTAAACCAAAACTGATCGTATAATAATCAAAGTAACTTGAATTAAAGCCTAAATTTTCGGCACTTCCAACCTTCCAAAAAATATTTTTAAAGCTTTTAAGTCTTTTTTTACCTTGTTCAAGCATTTTTTTATTTGGATCAATATTAAATACCTCACCTTTAAATTTTACATTTTCTAGAAACAGTTTACCAATATCACCAGTCCCACAACCTACATCTATAAGTTTTTTATTTATTGAAGGGGACATCATCATTATTAAATCTTTTTTCCACAATCTATGAACACCAAATGACATAAAATCATTCATAAGATCATATTTGTCATATACATCGTTAAAAACATTCTGAACTAGATCTTTTTGATTTTGTAAAAATTGTTTCATTGTATTTATTATTTTTTATAAATATTAATATAGTAATAAATGCCAGAATTGCCAGAAGTAGAAATAGTCAAACAATCGCTATCAAAAAAGATTACATTTAAAAAAATTCAAAAAATTATAATAAAAAATGGGAATTTAAGATTTAAAATAGCAGAAAATTTCGTAAGAATACTAAAAAATTCAAGAATTAAAAAAATATCAAGATTTTCTAAGTATCTAATAATTTTTCTAGATAATAATTATTATTGTATTATTCATTTAGGAATGTCTGGGACATTACATATTGTTAATAAAAGAAAAAAAAATTTGTTAACTAATTTAAGTTTCTATCATTCTCCAAATCTTCCCAAAAAACATAATCATGTTCATATTTTTTTTGATAAATTTAAGATAATCTATAACGATCCACGCAGATTTGGTTTTATAAGATTAATTGAAAATAAAAATAAACTTGATAAGTTTTTTTCAAATTATGGCCCAGAACCATTTGATAAAGCTTTTAATATTCCATATTTTAAAAAAAAACTTAATAACAAATCTAAAAATATAAAAAATTACTTATTAGATCAAAAATTTGTTTCCGGAATAGGCAATATTTATGCAAGTGAAATTTTATTTTATTCTAAAATTAATCCATTAAAAAAATCAGGAAAATTAAGTTTAAAAGACTTCAAAAAATTAATTTTTTTCTCTCAAAAAGTTTTAAAAAACGCAATAAGTAAAGGTGGATCTACAATTCAAAATTTCAAAAGTTCTTATGGTGAATTAGGTTCGTTTCAAAAACATTTTAAAGTTTANGATAGAGAGGGTAAAAAATGTCTTANGAAAAGATGNGNGGGNANAGTTAAAAAAAAANTNATTNCAAATAGATCAANTTTTTATTGCAATATTTGTCAAAAANTCTGAAATTAANTTGTTGACCATACATCATNCANCAGCTATATCTCCTCACNAAATGGCTAATACAAAATCAGCNATCAAAACAATTCGAAAAAATACNAGAGAAACTCTAATAAATAAATCTCGGAAAAGTAGATTTAGANCTGCAATNAAAAAAATGAACACTTTAATTGAAAAGAAAAATAAAAAGGATGCNNTATCTTATTTNCCAAAGCTAAATTCAGAATTAATGAAAATAGCTAAGACNGGTATAATCAAAAAGGGAAACGCAACNAGAAATCTGTCAAGACTGACAAAAAAAATAAATTCTCTTTAATCAACTCCAAATTGTTATTTATTCTGCAACTTAAGATTTGCACTANATAAAAGATTTTAAAAATTTAATTTACTATATGTAGTNATCAANTTTTTNANAATATTTTTTCAAAATAAAANTTAGNTNTAAATTTATTTCACCTAAAGGTTTAAAAAAAAATTCTATTTTTAATTTAATTNAAAAATAAAAAAATACACTCTGAGATTTTATTTATTTTTATGAAAAGCAAAATATTTGTTGATTAAATTTTTCAATGGTCTTAATTGAATTTCACATTATTAATTCATGAAAAACAAAAACACATTAAACAAAAACGAAATTCAGAAAGTAGATTGGGAAAAGATCCAGCTGGAAATGAAGAATAAATTTGGCAAGGATATATTTGAAAGTTGGTTAAGAAAAATTAATTTCTCAGGGGAATTTAATGATTACATATTATTATCAGTTTCAACAAGATTTCTAAGAGATTGGATTACATCAAGGTATTTAGACCAAATTTTACAAATAGTTAAATCTCATAAAAATGAAATTAATAGAATAGAAATTTCAATAGCTGATAATGACAAAGAAGATATTAATGATAACGATAAAAATATTATTAATTCT
>NZKC01000042.1 GCA_002692475.1 Candidatus Pelagibacter sp. | reverse complement strand
TCCATGACTCACCAATACATTTTTAATTATAAGCCAAAAGATATTTATTGGTGTACAGCTGATATTGGTTGGGTAACTGGACATAGTTATATAATTTATGGTCCTCTATCCAATGCTGCAACTACAGTAATGTTTGAAGGAATTCCAACTTATCCTGATTTCTCAAGATGGTGGCAAATAGTAGATAAATATAAAGTAAATATTTTTTATACAGCTCCAACAGCTATTAGAGCTTTAATGAGGGAAGGAGATGGACCTGTTAAAAAAACCTCAAGAAAAACTTTAAAATTGTTAGGAACAGTAGGAGAGCCAATAAACCCAGAGGCTTGGCAATGGTACTATAAGACTGTGGGAGATTCGAGATGTCCAATAGTAGATACTTGGTGGCAAACGGAAACCGGTGGAATTTTAATAAGCCCTCAAACTGGAGCTATTGATTTAAAACCTGGATCTGCAACAAAACCTTTTTATGGTATTAAACCAGTAATAGTTGACCCTGAAGGAAAAGTTCTTAAAGGGGAAGCTAAAGGAAGACTTTGTATTGCCCAGTCCTGGCCAGGCCAAATGAGAACAGTGTACGGAGATCATAATAGATTCATTGATACATATTTTTCACAATTTGATGGGAAATATTTTACTGGAGATGGATGCAGAAGAGATAAAGATGGCTATTATTGGATAACTGGAAGAGTTGATGATGTGATAATTGTGTCTGGTCATAATTTAGGAACTGCTGAAATAGAAAGTGCTTTTGTAGCACATCCGAAAGTTGCAGAGGCAGCAGTTGTTGGGTATCCCCATGATATTAAAGGTAACGGTCTATATTGCTACGTAACCTTAAACGTAGGGGAAAATCCAAGTGGTGAATTAGAAAGAGACTTAAAACTTTGGGTGAGGAAACAAATTGGACCAATTGCGACACCAGACTTAATACACTTTTCACCAGGCTTACCTAAAACAAGATCAGGAAAAATCATGAGAAGAATTTTAAGAAAAATTGCTGCTAATGAACATGAGCAGCTTGGTGATACCACAACTCTAGCAGATCCAAGTGTTGTTGATAGTTTAGTTAACGANAGAAAAAATATTTAAATACTAATTAATTTAGTAAACTCATCNTTAATATTATCCCANTTTAAAATCATAGAATTTAAAACNATTTTTNTATCAAGTGTTTTAAGCTCATCAGCTATTGGAGCCCATTTGTATAATGCTAATGCACTATCGTTGAATGGAAGAGAGTTATAATGTTTTTTCCAATCAACTTTTTGAAACCTTTCTTCAAAAGATATTTTTGAACTATCATAAACTTCTTCTGGCATTCCATTTTTTTTTTCATTATCTAATATTGAATGAAAAATATCTTTAGATTTGATTATATCTTCNTAATTNTAAATNGCATTTAAATANGAGAANCTAAAAAANGTTAAGTCTTGAAGTGCTACTGAGTANATATTCCACTTAGCTTTATTTATAGATGATAAAAGCTTCTCATTATCAAAATGTAAAACATATTTAGTTCCCATTCTNGTTTTTAANTAACTATAAAGTGTTACTTGAGAAANCCATGCTGATTTTTTTTGAATAAAAGATTCAAGATCTGATAAATTTTTAATTTTTTTCTTCGGTAGAATTGATTTAAACATACCTAGAAAATAAACCTTGAAATCTTGAACACTTATATCTTTCAGATTGAATTTGTATTTTAAGGCCATTTTANACCTGAAGTTGTATTATATGTTAAAAAACCCAATATATTGATCATATTAAGTCTTCCAATCTACTTCATTTTTAGTAATGTTTCATCTTTTAACCTATAGGGAGGCAAAAAAATGTCAAAACAACAACAACACTGGGAAAAAACCANAGGNTTGCTTTTTATTACATTAGNAATTTGGTTTGTTTTCTCAATTGGCATCTTTTTCTTCGGAGCCGAAATGGAAGCATCTAGCTTCAGACCACTAGGATATCCATTGTCATATTATATGACATGTCAGGGGTCGCTTGGAATTTTCGTAATACTGATTTTCTGGTTTGCGGGAAGACAAGAGAAGATAGATGAAGAGTTCGGATTTACTGAAAGAGAGGATGACTAATGTTTAAAGGTAAATTTATAGACAACTTGCCTAAGATTTATGGAACATACACAGGGGGTTTCCTTGTATTCATAATCTTAATGGCAATAGCTGAACAAGCTGGGATGTCTGCGAAATTAATTGGTATATTTTTCGTAGCTTTTACAGTTTTAATCTACGCACTAATCGGTTGGCTATCACGTACACTTCAAGTAGACGCTTACTATGTAGCTGGAAGACAAGTTCCAACAGTATTCAACGGTATGGCAACTGCAGCAGACTGGATGTCTGGTGCATCATTCGTTGCAATGGCTGGAGGAATTTACTTCAAAGGTTATGGTTACATGGCGCTTTTAGTTGGATGGACTGGTGGTTACGTTCTTGTAGCATCACTACTAGCACCTTACTTAAGAAAGTTTGGTTGTTATACAGTACCAGATTTTATTGGTACTAGATATGGTGGTAACCTAGCAAGACTAAGTGCGGTATTGGTACTAACAGTTGCTTCATTCACTTACGTGACGGCACAAATTAATGCGACGGGAACTATTGCATCAGTTGCACTAGATATTCCGTTTAACATTGCTGTTTATGTTGGGCTATTAAGTATATTAATGTGCTCATTACTAGGTGGTATGAGAGCAGTTACTTGGACACAGGTTGCGCAATACATAGTATTAATTATTGCTTACTTGTTACCTGTATTCTGGATCAGTAATAAAATGGGTGCTGGTGTATTTCCACACTTCATGTTAGCAGACGAAGTTGCTAGAATAGCTGAACTAGAGTCACAGTTTGGTCTAGGGACAGTTAAAAACTCTGCAGCTGATTTAGCTACAGTACCAAAAGGTTTAGCTGGAATAACTAAAGCTCACTCGGAAGTAAACACAACACCTTGGAAATTTATTTCATTAGCGATTTGTATGATGGCTGGAACAGCTTCATTACCACACGTTATGATGAGATACTTCACTACTCCAAGTGTTAAATCAGCAAGAAGATCAGTAGGTTGGTCATTATTCTTTATTTTCCTACTTTACTCTTCAGCGCCGATGTTAGCTACGTTATCTAAACTATCATTAATGGATCCAAACTTAGCGACTGGAATTATTGGTAAGTCAATTGCTGACGTTCAAGCATTAGACTGGTACCAAAACTGGAACCAAGCGAACTTNATGTTTGTTAGCGACTTTAACGGAAATGGAACTCTNGAATTAAATGAGTTTTTCATGGGTGGTAAAGCCGTTGTNTTAGCNACACCAGAAATAGCTGGATTACCATATGTAATTTCAGGANTNGTNGCTGCNGGAGGTATGGCTGCTGCCATGTCAACNGCNGATGGTTTAATTCTAGCAATTGCAAATGCTTTATCTCATGACTTGTACTACAAGATCATTGACCCTAAAGCAGAAACTGCAAAAAGACTAATTGTTGCAAGGGTATTNCTTGTANTNATTGGTTTNGCTGGAGCAACTATNGCNGCNNTNGAGATNCAAGGTATCTTAGGTTCAGTTATNTGGGCNTTNGACTTTGCNATGTCNGGNTTGTTCTTCCCACTTGTNTTAGGAGTATGGTGGAAAAGAGCAAATGCACCAGGAGCTGTTGCAGGTATGTTGTTAGGATTAGCATCTGGAACTGCTTACCTAGTTTGGGTAAGAAATGGAGGAGCTGGATTCTGGGGTGTGACTCAACTTACATTCGGAATAGTAGGTTCACTAGTAAGTTTAGTTTCAATGGTAGTTGTCAGCTTGGTGACTCAAGCGCCAGACTCTGCTACGCAGAAAATGGTTGATGAAGTACGTNTNCCTAGCGGTAAAACTGTACTTGGTAAACAACACTAAATAAGAGTATAATTTATTAAGGGGCGAAGTAATTCGCCCCTTNAAATTCNAAATTATGTATGCTGATTTTCATCCACTAATNTACTTANTTGACTATGTNTTAGGTGTCATAATGTGGACNCTNATTGGTAGNGTTGCGATGAANATATTCCAAAAACAGGACTCTGAATTTTTTTTCATGAAAGTTTTTGTNAAAATGACAGATCCATTTATAAAAATGTTTAGAATCATAACACCNTCTTTTATAATNACNCCCCTGGTTCCACTTTATGTTGCATGGTTCTTCTANATGTTTAGNTTTTATNTAATGCCATATCTAATGGGATATTCTGTNATGGGAATGNTATCATTTCCATTAGAAAGCGAGATAGCTNTACAAATTTATCAAATATTTGGTAAAAANTAATTCAAAAAAAAAACAAAAATTGATACTAATNTTTAATAGTTTCAATGAAAAAAATACAAATTTCACCATCTATATTGTCTGCTGATTTTAGTCGGCTTGGCAAAGATATAAAAAGATTAGAAAATGGTGGGGCAGATTTAATACATGTTGATGTTATGGATGGCCATTTTGTTCCCAATTTAACAATAGGACCCCCGGTAATACAATCTTTAAGAAAGTATACAAAACTACCATTCGATGTCCATTTGATGATTTCTCCAGTTCATAAATATATTAAAAGTTATGCTGAAGCTGGTGCAGATATTATAACAATACACCCTGAAGCTACAAATAATTTGTTAAAGTCAATTAAAGAGATAAAAAAATTCAAAAAAAAAGTTGGAATATCTCTAAATCCAAATTCTTCAATTAACCTGGTTACTAAGTACTTAGATAAAATTAATTTAGTTTTAGTAATGAGTGTTTACCCAGGTTTTGGCGGACAAAAATTTATGCCTAAAGTTTTAAACAAGATAGAAAAGTTAAAAAATTTAAAGGAAAAATATAATTTTAAATTTGATATAGAAGTAGATGGTGGAATAAATTTTTCAAATTCAAAATCGGTCATTGCGGCTGGAGCAAATATTATTGTATCAGGTACAACTATTTTTAGGGAAAATAACGGAAATTTAAAAAAAAACATTAAAATTTTAAAAACCATATAGGATGGCTTTAAAACATTCATTAAATATAATTAACTTATTTAAATTAAGTATTAGTTCAAAAATTAGAAATGTATATTTAAATTCTGCTTTTTATAATAATAAAATTTCTAAATTAAGTAATAAGAATTTAGTTTTTAAGCCGTCACCAAACTTAGTTGATTGTTTAGTCAAATACGATAAAAAAAAAAAGAATATAGATACTTTTAATTTAGACTCATTTTGGGAATATCATAATATAAACTCAAGAAGTTATAAAAATTTACAAAGTTTTTTTTGGCTATTTACGATTGATTTAAAATCATCTAATAGAGAAATTCAAAATCTTATAGAAAATTGGATTGACAAAAATAAGAATTTTAATTTACAAAATTGGGAGATAAATATTTTATCTAAAAGAATTATTTCCTGGATTTCAAACTCAAAACTTACTTACGAAGATAGCTCAGATGAATATAAGTCAAAATTTAATTTTATAATTAAAAAACAAGTTAATCACTTAAAAAATGAGATTGATAGGTCAAAACTTGTTGATAATAAACTTTTAGGATGTGCAGCTATAATTTTGGTAGGGATAAGCTATAAGGATAATAATGTCTTAGTTTATGGTTTAAATTTATTAAAAAAAATTATTATTATTTCTTTTAATAAAGATGGTTTTCCAAGATCTAGAAATTTAAGACAAATGTTGTTTTACTTTAAACACTTAGTTTTCATAAGAGAACTATTAAAAGAAAGTCAATATGAGATACCTGATATTTTGAATGAAATAATATTCGATCTTGGTCAAAGCTACAGTCTATTCATAAAAAATAATATTACATCGTATTTATTCAATGGGAATCATGAAAATAATAACGAAGACTTCGATAAATATCTTGCTGATCGAGGTTATAAGTTTAATAAACAAAATTGTGATTTAGGTGGTTATATTCTGCTTAACGATAAAAGATGCTCACTAATTATGGATTTAGGTAGATCTCCTGAAAAAGAATTTTCAAGTTCATACCAATCTGGTGCATTATCATTTGAATTTACCTATTTGAACAAAAAAATTATATGTAATTCAGGTTTTTTTCAAAAAAACAAACATCAGCTAAACAAAATATCTAGATCATCTGCAACACACTCAACATTAATAATCGATAATAATTCATCAGTTAGTTTTGAGAAAGATAAATTTGGAAATTATCAAGTCGAAAAGTCAATGAAAATAATTTCAAGAAATTATAAATTTGAAAAAGATAGTTGGTCAATAAATGGTTCTCATGACGGATACTCAAAAAAATATGGTATAATACATCATAGATCTTTAGAATATATAGTTAAAGATATAGTTCTATATGGTAAGGATAAAATTCAAAAAAAGAAAAATTTTAAATCATCAAGTTTTGAAATAAGATTTCATCTATACCCTGGTACAAAAGTATTAAAAACTGTTGATGGACAAACTGTATTATTTGAAATAGAAAATACAGGCTGGAAATTTACCTGTAAAAACCAAACAATTGATTTAGAGACTGGCTTATACTTTGGGAAGAAAAATTCATATACAGAAAATCAAAATATTTGTATATCAGGAAAAACATCAGGCGAAGATCAAGAAATAAATTGGAAAATTGAAAAAATTTGATATGAAAATTAAAAGAGCATTGATTTCATTATCTGATAAAAAAAATTTAAAAAATATTTTAAAAATTCTTAAAAAATATAAAATAAATATTGTTAGCTCTGGTGGGACATTTAAAAAAATAAAAAAGTTAGGCTTCAATTGTACCGAGGTATCTAAATTTACAAATTTTCCGGAAATTCTTAATGGTAGAGTAAAAACTTTACATCCAAAAATACATGCTGGTATTCTTTATAAAAGAGCCAGTAAATCTGATCAAAGAGATATGAAAATGAACGATTTAGATGATATTGATTTAGTAATAGTAAACTTTTATCCCTTTGAAGAAATAAAAAAAAAGAATAACAACCAAAAAAAGATTGTTGAAAATATAGATATAGGTGGTCCTACCTTGGTTAGAGCTGCTGCAAAAAATTTCGAATTTGTGACAACAATTAGTTCAATAGACCAATACGAAGAATTTAAAAAAGAAATTACCAAGAATAATGGATATACATCTTTAAAGTTTAGACAAAAAATGTCTGAGGAAGCATTCATAGCAACAGGAAAATACGATGTAATGATTTCAAATTACTTTACTGATTTATCAAAAAACATATTTTCTAAAAATAAAATAGTTTCTTATGAGAAAATCGAGGATTTAAGATATGGGGAAAATCCTCACCAAAAAGCTGCAATTTACAATTTACAAGGAAAAGAAGACCAAATCAAACAGCTATCAGGAAAAAAGCTAAGTTTTAATAACTATAATGACTTATATTCTGCACTTCAACTTTCAAAATCTTTGCCCTATAACAAAGGCACTGTAATTTTAAAACATTCAAATCCTTGTGGAGTTTCAATTGATGCAAATAAATTAAAAAGCTATCTATTAGCCCTTAAATGCGACCCAGTGAGTGCGTATGGAGGTATTGTATCATGTAATTTCAAAATTAACAAAAATTTAGCAAGGGAGCTAAATAAATTATATTTCGAAATTATAATAGGTAATGGGTTTGATGTTGATGCTTTAAAAGTATTGAAGAAAAAGAAAAATTTGAGAATAATAGACTCAGAACAATTTATATTAAGTGAGCAATTAAGTACTATCTCAAATTCAAATACAGTCTTGTTTCAATCAATAGATAATAAAAAATTTAATAAGAAAGATTTTAAAGTAGTATCTAAAATAACACCAACAAGAGAGGATATGAATAATTTAATATTTGCATTTAATGTTTGTAGATTTGTTAAATCTAATGCTATTGTACTTACAAGTAATTATTCAACAATTGGAATAGGATCCGGTCAAACTAGCAGAATTGATAGCTGTAAAATAGCTATAAATAAAATGAGGGATTTAGGCAAAAGCTCTAATTCTAAAATTTATGCAGCCTCAGACGCATTTTTTCCATTTATAGATGGATTGGAGAAACTTGTACATGCGGGTATCAGTGCAGTTATTCAACCATCTGGTTCAATTCGTGATAAAGAAATTATAAAATTTGCTAATAAACTAGGAATAGCTCTAGTCTTTTCAAATTCTAGACATTTTAAACATTAATTATTATTTTATCCTATCAATTTTGGCAGCTAAAACAAAGTCGCTTTCGTGAAGACCTTTAATGGCATGTGTAAAAATTTTAATCTTTGCATATCCCCATCCAAACGAAATATCTGGATGATGACCCTCGCTTTCAGCTACATCTCCTACCTTATTAACAAATTTTTGGCTTTTTAAAAAATCTTCAAACTTAAATTCTTTAATTAAAAAATAAGCTTTTTCTTCATCACTTTCTACATCCCAACCATCAACTTTTTTTAAATAAGTGTGTATTTGAGATATATCAAAACTTGGTATTCCACCCTCACAAGGGATACATTTTTTGTCGGCAAGATCAGTCATATATTTCCTTCTAATTTGGAGCGGGCAATGGGACTTGAACCCACGACCTTCTCGTTGGCAACGAGACGCTCTACCACTGAGCTATGCCCGCATAATTATCAACATTATATTAAGGTGTTTTTACAAATGCAAATTATTTGGTAGAATAAGATATGAAAAAAACAAAAGATTTACCTTTGACTATACCAGTGTTTCCTTTATCAAATTTTATAATTTTTCCTGAAACAACAGTTCCATTAAATATTTTTGAGCCAAGATATATTCAAATGATTGACGACTCGATGAAGTCACACCGTATAATAGGTATGGTTCAACCAAAAAAAACTGGAACATCCAAAAAACCTGATTTATATGAAGTGGGTTGTATGGGGAAAATTACAAGTTTTAACGAGACAAACGATGGTAGATATTTAATAGTAATAAATGGTGTAACAAGGTTTAATATATTACAAGAATTAGATAATGGAAAGTTATATAGGACTTGTAAGGTAGACATTAAAAAATTTAGTCAAGATTTGGATGCCTCCAAAGAAGATATTAAATTTTCAGATTTAGAATTAATTTTTAAAAATTTAAAATCATTATTTAGAAAACAAGGATATATAATTGATTGGAAAGATTTAGAAAAGCAAAGTTTGGATCAAACAATTAATACTTTGTCAATGGCATCACCTTTTTCTTTAGAGGAAAAACAAGTACTACTTGAAACACCAAATTTGTATAATAGAAGAGTAAAACTTGAGGAGATACTTAAGACTTATATCTTTGATAAATTTAGCAATAAAACAATACAATAATTAAAAATTAAATCCTTTATTAGCAATTTTACTACTTAAATTTTTTAGATATATATTTCTATCTATCACATCAAAAAAATTTTTGGAAAATATAGTTGGGATTTTATTTTCAATTTTAAAAAACTCATAAATTAAATCTAATCCATTTGCGAATAAGAAGTTTTTATATTTAAAATTATTTTCGAAGTCTTTTAAACAATTTTCATCAACAGGCAGTCCTAGTGAAATATTTTTATCAAAGATTTTTATTAAGTTATTTATATCTCTAATAGTCATATTAAAACCCTGACCAGCGAGTGGATGAATATTATGTAGTGCATCTCCAAATGCTAAAATATTTTTAAAATGATAATTTTTTAATAATGATAATTTTAAATCAAAACTCTCAAATTTTTCAAAACTTTTTATTGAATAAAATTTATTATAATAATTAATATATTCCTTTACGACACTTATATTATAATCCTTAAAATCTTTTCTTTTTATTGAATATACTACAGATGTCTCGTATTGTGATAATGGAAGATAGGCAATTGGACCTCTCTTTGTAAATATTTGCCTTGCTATATTATTTTTTAATTTTGAGTGTTTGATTATCGTTGTAAAAGCTTTTGCATGATATTTTTTTTTAACTTTATTATAAAAAAATCTGCTTCCAGTTTTATTACTTAATATAGTATCTATTACAATATCATATTCTTTCGAAACTTTTTTTAAGTTTAAGTTTTCAATGTTAGTCTTTTTAAAAACATTAAAATTTTTACTTTTTTTTAGATTTTGTTTGAAAAGATTATAAATTTTATAATGCTTAAAAATATAAAATTGTTTCTTGTTTTCTTCAAAAAAATTTAAAATTTGTTTATTTAAATTTTTTTCAGTAAATATTTCTATTTTATCTATTGCCATCGCTAAATTATTAAGTCCTTTAACATGCTCATTTAGGAAAACTAAATTATCAGAACTTATACCAAGAGATCTTACTGAGTTGATTTGATTTTCATAATTTTTACAATATAGATGAACAATAAAATTATTTTTAAGTAAATTTTTAGCTAAAACTAATGCTGTAAGACCACTTCCTATAATACAAATTTTCATAAATAAAAACTATTTTTATCAGCAAAAATTAAATGATACAAAGTTAGAATTCAGAGTCAAAAAAAATGAATATTAAAGTTAAGATAAACAACGCATTTAATTTTTTTATAAAAAAACTAGTCCAATTATTTGGCTTATTTTTGGTTATTTCATCAATATTATTATTTTTATCACTAATTACATATTCTCCTGGGGATCCAAATTTTATATTTAAAAATAATTCGAATATTAAAAATATTTTAGGTTTAAAAGGAAGTTTTATATCAGACATGATTTTTCAATCAGTTGGTTTGATTGCTTTCTTATTTCCTTTAACACTAATTATTACTGGAATAAATATTATAATAACAAAACAACTTTTAATAATTTTGAATAATTTATTTTTTTCTACTTTATATATTTTATTGGGTTCAATTTTTTTTTCCACGTTTTATGAGAAATCATTTTGGTTGATGATAAATGGCAATGGTGGGTTTGTTGGCAACTATTTATCGAAGTTGAAAATAATAAACTACTCTAATTCTAACGAATCTTTTTTTTATTTTTTGTGCGTAACATTATCTTTCGTATTTTTTTTATTTTCGGTTAATTTCAAATTTAGATTTATTATTTCTTTTGCAACCTTGATAACTAAGTTTTTTAAAAGGGAAAATAAGGATATTAAATTGTTTGAAACATTACAAAAAGATAAAAATAATTTAAGTAAAACAAATAACAGAACTCAAGAAGATTTACCTTTTGATCAAATTTCCAAAGAAAATATTGTTAAGAAAAAATTTAAATTACCACAAATAGAATTTTTAAATATTACAAATAAGGATGATGCGAAGAGCAACTTTGAAAATAAAGTTGATAAGTCATTATTAGAGAAGATATTATTAGACTTTGGTATCGAAGGAAATATTAAAAAAGTAAATCATGGGCCTGTTGTAACCTTAAACGAATTCGAGCCCGCTCCTGGTGTAAAAGTTTCAAAGATTATTAATCTCTCAGAAGACATTGCAAGGAACACAAGTTCAGAATCAGCAAGAATAGCAACAATTCCTGGGAGTAACACAATAGGTATTGAAATTCCTAATTCTGTAAGAGAAAACGTTTATTTAAGGGAAATAATTTCAAATACTAATTTCACAAGAAAAGATTTTAAATTGCCAATAGCTTTGGGTAAAAGTATTTCCGGGGTACCAATAGTTGGAGACCTAAGCTCAATGCCGCATTTATTAATTGCAGGAACAACCGGATCTGGAAAGTCAGTTTGTATTAATACAATTATACTATCTTTGATTTACAAACATGCACCAGAGAAATGTAAATTTATTTTAATTGATCCAAAAATGTTAGAGTTATCTACTTATGAAGGGATTCCTCACTTACTATGTCCTGTTGTAACTGAA
>NZKC01000017.1 GCA_002692475.1 Candidatus Pelagibacter sp. | reverse complement strand
GGGCCTTTAATAGGAATTGACTTTTTCGATGATTTTGTAGAATTTTCTCTTGCAGCTCCAATATATCCATTATAAGCAACAACTCCAACAGCTGCTAATGCACCAATAATTGCAACAACAACTAGTAATTCAATTAGTGTAAAACCTTTTTTATTTTTATTTTTATTTTTATTAGTCATAGACCTCCCTATAATCTTAATATTTTTTCAATATCATATTCTTATTATTTATAATCGTTATGTAAAGAATGAAGTTATAAAAATATGAGAAAAAAACCGAGTATTTTACTAAAATGTGCTCATTTTGGCTCAAATTTGAGATTTTAATAATGAATTAATAATGTTATCAGTACAGGCTCATGAGTTATAAAATTACAGAAGAAGGTAATATATCTACAGTTTTTCTTAATGGAGANATTGATATGGATGTAACTGAAAAAGCAAAAGAAGTTATATTGCCCTTAGTTGAGTCTGGTAAAGAAGTTCACCTTAATCTTAAAGATGTATCTTATATGGACTCTTCAGGTATTTCAGTTCTTATTGAAAGTCATCAAAAAGCTCTAGAAAATAATACTAAAGTTGTTGTTAAAGAAGTAAGNAAATCTGTTTTAAAAGTAATAATGATGGCGAAGCTAGAGCAAATATTAAACTTGGGATAATGGATTTAGCAGAGTCTAAAGATTTTTTGGTTCATACAGCTAGTTTGAAAGATGTAAGAGTCTTTTCAAGAGAGGTGTTGGAGAAATTAAAAATTAATAATGAACTTAAAGACGAATTAGTTTTAGCAATAGCTGAAGCTGCGCAAAACATAGTTAAACACGCCTATAAAGGTGTTGAAAATACCTCAGATCATATGCAAATTAAAATTTCACTTAAAGGTGATAATTTAGAAATTGGCTTTTTTGATAAAGGAAAACCTGTTGTTGCAGAGAATATTCAGCATAGAAAATTAGATGATATTAAACCAGGTGGTTTGGGAACTTTTTTTATCAAACAAATAATGGATGATGCAGTCTTTAAAAAAGACCAACAACAATGGGTTAACCATTTAATATTGTCAAAGAAGATTTAACCGCCCATTATTGCACCAACATTGAATATTGGTGAGTACATCGCGATCATTAATCCGCCAATCATTATACCCATAAACACTATCATAATTGGTTCTATTAAACTCGACATATTGTTTACAGCAGTATCAAATTCACTTTCATAATACTTTGCAACTGAGTTGAACATTTCATCAAGTTGTCCTGTTTGCTCTCCAACAGAAACTAACTGACTAAAGGTTGGTGGAAATAATGGTTCTTTCAAAAATAATTTTGTAAGTGTTTCACCAGAAAAAACTCCTTTTTTTACATTCTCTAGGGCCTCAGTAACAACAACATTGGAGCTTACAGATTTTGCAATTTCTATACTCTCTAATAAATTTACTCCNGCAGCACTTAGGTTTCCCATAATCAGTGAGATTTGTGCAATTACTGATTTTAAAATCAAATCACCAAAAACTGGCAGCTTTAAAACTTGTCTATGCCACTTGTATTGTATTGTTTTATTTTTAGTTGTTAAGTATTTAAATAAAAAATAACCTCCCACCAAAGAAAAAAGTAAAAGCATTCCGCCAGTACCTCTTAAAAAATTACTCATGCTCATTATTACTGCTGTTGGCTTAGGTAGCGCAATACCCATTCCTTCATACATTTCAGCAAATACTGGAACAACTTTAACTAACATAAATGCACTTACGACCATAGCAGTAGTAAACATTATGCCTGGATACATAAGAGCACCTTTAATTTTCTTTTTGATTTTTTCTTTTTTTTCTAAATCATCAACAATTTTAAGAAGAAAAACATCTAGTTTACCGCTGGCCTCACCCGCTTTAATCAAGTTTACATAAACATTATCAAAGTACTGAGGATATTTTTCAAAATTTTTAGATAATGTTATTCCACCCTCTAGGCCTTTTCTTATATCTTCAATTACCTCTTTAATTGCAGGNGACTCAAGTTGATCTCGTAACATTGCAAGTGTTTGCAAAATTGGCAGTCCAGCTTTTACCATAGTGGCAAACTGTTTTGAAAAAATTAAAATTTCCTCTACTTTTACCTTTTTTTTTCCAAATAAAGAAAAACCTTTCCCTTTACCTTTGGTTTTTTCTTTCTTTTCTCCTGTTTTCTTCTTTGTTTTAATTAGATTGGTAATAATTAATTTTTGCTCTTTAAGTTTAAAAGATGCTTCGTCTTGATTAAGAGCTTCTATTTCACCCTCAACATATTTTCCCGCAGAAATGCCTTTGTAAGAATATATTTCCATTACTAACTAGCTGATAAAACTCGCTCATATTCCCTGAAACTTAACTCTCCATTTGCAATCATCCTTCTTCCCATATCCTGCATGGTTTGAAAGCCTTCTTTAATTGCAATTTCTCTTAGTTCAGGTGTTGTAGCTTGTCTTAGAATTGCTTCTTTAATTGGTTTTGAAACAACTAATATTTCGTAAATTCCTTGTCTACCTTTGTAACCACTGTCTTTACATTTTGCACAACCTTTCCCTTTTATGGCTTTTGTTCTGGAAGCTTGCTCGGGTGAAAAACCAAGATCAGTTAAAACTTTAGGTGTTACATCTTCATCGGGTACTCTACAATCTTTGCAGTTTCGTCTTGCTAATCTTTGGGCAAGAACCATTTGAGTTGCTGCACTTATTAAATAATCAGGTGTACCCATATTTTGTAAACGCGTAATGGTACTAGGTGCATCATTAGTGTGNAGTGTACTAAATACTAAGTGACCAGTTAATGCAGCTTTTAATCCTATATCAACCGTTTCTTTATCTCTCATCTCTCCAACCAANATTATTTCAGGGTCTTGACGTAAAAAAGATCTTAATGCAGATGCAAATGATAAACCTATATCATCTTTTATTTGAACTTGCCCCACACCATCTAATTCGTATTCCACAGGATCCTCTGCTGTTAAAATATTTAAATGAGGTTTGCTAACCTCTTTTAAAATACTATAAAGTGTTGTTGACTTACCAGAACCAGTTGGTCCAGTAACTAGAATAAGACCTTGTGTACTATGAATAGATTTTCTTAAACTTTTTAAATCTTGATCTTCAAAATTTAGTTGTTCAAGTGTTATATCTCCTGCATCCTTGTTAAGAATACGCATAACAATTCTTTCATTATTAGCTGTAGGCAAAATGGATAATCTTAAATCTACAACCTTTCCATCNATTTTAAAATTTATTGCACCATCTTGTGGTAATCTTCTCTCTGCAATATCTAATTTACCCATAATTTTGAAACGTGTAACTACAGCTCCATAATTATCATGTAGAAATTTTTTATATTCTTCTTGCTCTTGAAGCATTCCATCTAATCTATATCTAACACGTGATGTGAATCTATAAGGTTCAATATGAATATCACTCACTCCCAATTTTATTGCATCCGCTACAACAGCAGTACTAAATTTAATTACTTCAGATTCATTTTCTAGAGATTCAATATCTTCCTCTGGTTTTTCATCTAAAACCTCTCCAGCATCTCCAAGATCAGAATCAAAAGTTTTGGTTCTTACTTTATCTTTATTCTCTTTCCTTATGGCTTCAGTGGTAACATCTCCACTCTCACTTTGTAGTTTTTGAATAAACTCAGATATTTGTGATACTTTAGCTGCATGAAGTTCAATATTCTTTTTTGTTATTGCTTTTAAATTTCTCATTAAACCAAGTTTTGAACTGTCTGATATTGCTATGTGTAAATCTTTTCCATCAACTTTAAATGGTGCAACAAAATTCATATTAATATAATTTGATGGAAGAACTGATTTTACATCATCGGTAATTTGAATTTTTGATAAGTCTACAACTTCTAAGCTCTGTTCTTTAACTAAAACATCTAAAATTTTATCTTCATCACATAACTTAAGTTCAAAAACAGCATCAATTTGTGATTTATTTTTTTCGGTGCTTACTTTTTTAATGTTAGGTAAATCTTTTCCTGAAATAATATCGTTATCAATCAAAACATTGATTAAATTTATTTCACTTTCTCTACTTATTTTTAACATTTTATAAAACTCTTGGCGCTATGAATATTAATAATTCATCTAAANTATCACCTTTTTCAGAACCTTTAAATAAATTTCCTAAAACGGGTACATTTCCAAGGCCTGGCATCTGTCCTTTTCTGTTAAATACCTTATTTTTTTTAATTCCACCGATCACAACTATGTCTCCATCTGCAATTAAAAGTTTAGTACTAATTTGCATTGTATTAATTGATGGTTCTGCACCAGAGGCTCTATTTACTGAGTCATTACTAACAGAGACTTCTAAAAGTACATTTCCATCTCCAATAATACTTGGGGTAACCTCTAATTCTAAAACAGCAGGTTTAAATTGTACATCAGCCCCTTCTGAACCTGTGGCTTGGTATTGAACTTCTTCACCTTGTTGAATTGTTGCAACTTGATTATCTAGAGTAAAAACTTTAGGATTAGAAATAGTTTTTCCTAAACCCATTTTTTCCAAAGCTTGTATTTCAGCCTTTAAGACAGCTGTTCCTGTTCTTTTTAATATCCCGATACCACTTGTTGCACCTGCTGCTGGAAAATTACTTATTGATCCAGCGTCACCTGCAAGACTTCCTGTTGTTCCTGAGACAGCTCCATCTGTCATTGCTCCACCTACTATACCACCTATAGACTCTTGATTTTTTTGGTAGGTTCCACCCAATCTAGTACCTAATGTTCTTTCAAATTCAGAGTCTGCTTCCACTATAAATGCCTCTATTAAAACTTGCTTAGTTCTTACATCAATTTCGCTTATAATTTTGTCAACAACATCTAAATCTTCGCTTTTACCTCTTACAATAATTGATCTTGTTGTAACTTCTTCAGTAATTTGAATTGGAGAAAAACTACTATCTCCTGAACTTGTAAATAATTCAGTAATTGTACTTTTAGCTTGTGCAGGTGAGATATAATAAAGTCTAAAAATTTCAGATACAATTGGTTCAACTGAATCTTCTAATTCAACTTTCTTTTTTACAGCTGCTGCTCTTGTTGATTTGTATGTTTCTTGTGCTGTTAAAGTTGAGGGAGAATGTACTCTAATTAAATTACTGGTAACATCTATATCAGCGGCGAAATTTTTCATATCTANTAAAGCATTAAAAGCTTTATCCNANGGAACATTAATNAGTTCNGCNGAAATTGANCCCGCAACCTCNTCTCCAACTAAAACATTTATATNTCCTACTTTTCCCATCAATTGCATTGCTTCTGCGTAATCTAAATTTTTAAATTTAAATGACACGATCTGTTTTAGGTTGTCAAATTCATCAGGGATCAATAGATAATTTCTTTTTTGTTGAGAAGATATTTTTTTTCTTTTTTGCAATTTTGTCGTATCACCAAGAACTGGTTGTGGTCCCATATCTACGGTTTTTTCAACCTCAATTTTTCCTGCCTTTCTGATATCTTCTTTTATAAGTGGTGTGTTATGCTTAAATCCCTTACTTTTTTTTGAAAAAGGTTTAGTCGCACACGCATTTAAAACTAATAATAATATTGAAATTAAAGAGATTATTTTTAATGATTTAATATTCACTTCTCTCCTTAATTTGATTTTTAAAATCCATTATTAAATATTTTTCTTCAGTCTGAAAAATAGCTTCTTTGGTAGTCATATCAACAAGCTTAACTCCGTCATTTAATTCTTCATATATANCGACTGTAANTACTTCACCATCNTGGTTAATGAGAGANACAAAACTATTTGATTTTGATTTTATGATCCCAACTAACTTATAAGTATATAANTCAATTTTTTTTTGTTCNCTTAANCTTGATGCTCCTTCTGTAATAACTTTAACTCCACCAGAAAAAGAAGAGTCACCAACAAATGGATCATTNAAAGGTAANGCTTCTTCTTTATTTTCTTTATCATGATTATCCGCTAAAACATTTGTGCTAAATGTAATTAAGGTTAGTAAAATTAACTTTATAAATACTTGCTTAAAAGAACTCATCTGCTAGCCCCACTATTGTTAAAGTTCCGCTTACTTTTATCGCTCCAGTTGAATCTGTTCTTCCCACTTGTATCTTTTCTGACTCGAAATTCAACATTTTATTAGATAACGATAATGCCCTTTTAAATTTAATATATCCTAAAAAATTGCCATTGATCTCAAATTTAACTGGTATCTTGTAATATGCGATATTTTTAATTGCATCTTTTTTACTTTTTGCTTTTTTCTTCTTCTTCTTCTTCTTCTTCTTCTTTCCTTTATTAAGTACATCCGATTTTGACACCTCAGTTGGCTTACCCTTCTCTATAACTGTAATGACCAATCCATTGATAGATGCAAACTCACTTAAATTTTGATAAAGACCTTCTACTTCTGCTTTTGAGTGAAACAAGGTTGAGTANTTTTCATATTTAGGTTTAATTTTTTTAATTTTTCTTTTTACAGATAAAATATCATTATCAAATTTAACAATTTCCTCTTGCTTATTATTCATATCCGTAATTTGAGCTTTCTTTTCTTTAACAATTGGATTTAAGATAGCGTAATAGATAATTAAAAAAACTATTATAGAACCNAGGCTTATACCAATTTTAATTAAAGTTTTTCTATCAGCAAAAGCTAAAACTTTTGCTTTCAAGTCATCCATATTTAAATTCTTTAATTCATTTAAATCCATAATTATCCTTTAACCTTTACAAAAACTCTAAAGCCTTTCATGGTTTGATCACCTGCTTTTACTTTTGGCATTTTCATCGATGATAAAGATGCTTGAGTAATTAAATTTTTAGACTGCAGGTTTCTAATTAACGCAAGTATGTCATTATCACCTGCTGCAATTCCTGTAATTATAACTTGACGTTTTCCATTGTACTCAACTGAATCAAACTTAACTCTATTAGGAACACTCGTTGCAATCTGTGCTAAAACTCTATAACTCAAATCCTTATTGGATTTAAGACTGTTNCTCAGTTTTAGAGTAGCTGTCATTTTTTTTAACTCTTTANTAACTTTAGCAAGTTGATTTGTTTTTGATGTATGTTCTGCAACGACTGCATCATAAACTTTCAATTTGTTGTTGTAGCTATAAATATTCCAAAATGACAATGCGAACAAAATTAAATATATTCCAGCGAAAGCCCCAACCAAACCTTTGTAAGCAAAGTCTGAAAANGCCTTCATTTTCTTTTGCTTAATCATCCCCTCTCTATTCGGAAGAAGGTTGATATTTTTCACTGCAGTAACAAATTTATAGTATCCAAATACATCAAGCTTTCTAAAAGCAAGTCCAACAGTTGTNGAAAAATATGATCTGTTGGTTAAATTAATTTTACTCTCTAATTGCTGAGGTATATTTAATCCTTCAAACGGATCAAATAAGTTAAATCCAGTGTTTACTAAACTTTTTCTAAAACTTGATAGATAGTCATCAACATTAGGTAGATTAGAAACAACCTTTATATTTCTTACTCTTTTTTCATATTTTGTCTCGAAATCTTGGACCGCTTGTTTCACCTGAGTCATAAAACGCCTTACTAACGCATCTTTTTCTTCTTGATCTTGAGACTCTTTTAAAATTTTTCTATCTTGGCCTCGTAAAAAAATATCAGTAATAATTGGGTTATTATTATATAAAATCATTACATAATTTTCGTCCAAACCAAACTCTAACATTGCAGTAAAATTTGTATCTTCAGTTTTATTTGAAATTTGATTTATTTGGTCAACAGCAGATTTTAATGCAAAACATTTGACATCAATTATTACAGGATTTAATCCACTATTTTTAATAATATTAGTATAGTTGTTTATATCNGCTAATTTAGAGGCAACAAATAATATATCCATTGTGTTATCTTTGGAATTTCTATTTATTACTTGGTGGAATATTGAATAATCATCTAAATTATCAGTTAGCTGAACTAAATTTTCCCACAANGAATTTGTATCAATTGCTTTTTTCAATTCTTCATCATTCATTAATGGAGCAGTAACAACTCTAATAATTGCATTAGTCACTGGAATAGCAATTGCTGCATTAGGTGTAGATATTTTTGATTTTTGTAAAGCTACGTTTAATTCTTCACTTACTTTTTTTTCGTGTTCAATAATTGCTGCATCATCTGGTAAATCAATTGGATGTACATAAAATTTTTCTAGAACCCACTGGTTTGCTTTGTTTGATGAAATCTGCGTAAGTCTAATTTCTTTACNNGTAATTTCAACACCAACTATTTCNTCTCCNTGNGCTGTTTTTTTTCCTAATTTTGATTTTANAAAATTATTAAATTTTTCTTTTACTTTATTTTTATCAAAATTTAATTTTGGAGAACTTGTATTTTGTTTTCCAAAAGAGGGTGCTTTGAATTTTATGTTTTTTAATTTATTAAAAATATTTTTTACTTTTGATTGTTCTTCATCATTTGAAACTTCAGTTTGATTGATAGAAATATTATCTTGTGTCTCTTGCTTCGTTTCAGTTATTTTTTCTGTTAGATTTTCTTTAACAATTGCTTCTTGTGGGTTTGATAAATTTGTTTCATTAGGAATTACTTCAGCAGTAGTTTTTTCTAAATTTTCTGGAGTTNCATCGTTAATAACATTTTCTGAAGAAGACTGCTCTGGTTGATTTTGTTCTTTTTCTTTCTCCGCATGTACATCNTCAAACCATTTTTCTAAAATAGGAATTGCTTCNTCTAAATTTGGNGTTCCCGATGANGAAATTTTTTGTTTTCCATCTATATAAAGTCTTCCAACCCAATTTTTTGATTTTAATTCACCCTTATATTTATCTTGTCTTACATAAATATGTAATCTGCCATCTTTTTTATGTATTACCTGGTGTTCTTTTTTTTCATCGGCATTTTCAGTTATTTTATCGTCAGCAGTTGTCTCATTTTTAATTTGGTCTTCATTATTTTCTGCTAAATTATTTTCATTTGAAGAATTTTCACTATTTTCAGTACTATTATCAATTTCAGGTTGTTTTTCTTCATTACTCTTTATATTAGTCTCCTGAACTTGCTCAGTCTCAACATTCTTATTATCAGATTCAACTTTTGGTTGATCATTTTTATCTTGATCATTCTTATCTATAATGACACCAAATTTTTCTTTTTCTTTATCGTCCATAATTTTTTTAAANTTTTATAATTTCTCTAACACAAACATATCGAATCTCTAACACAATACAGAAAAAAGTCTAACACAATATNCAACTTATGGTGGTCATTTTAGGTCANGTNNTCTATTAGTGTTGATTTTANTGGTTTTTTTTANTTTTAATAATAATTNAAAATTTTNATANCNTAAANAATANTTTTAAGAACTCTAACACAAATNAAAAAAATCATTTTGTGTTAGAGTAANNAAAAAAAAGTAAAATTCAATAAAGTCAGTAAAATCAACNTTTTTTTAATTTAAACTTTAAATTGAAAATTTGTGTTAGAGTATAATTATTTTGTGTTAGAGCTTAATATTTTTAATCCAAAACATAAAATTTAAAAAATTTATAAGAGCAAAAGTCCTAATCATATCCGTAGGAATGTTAATTTTTTTTAAAAATTTNGGTTTTTTTNAGATTNCAATCAAAAATTGAATTATTTTTTGACTAAATTTTAAATTTTTAGTTTTTTTTTGAAAAAAGAGAAAATTTTAAGTTTTTTTTTTAAATTTTATTAAAGAAAGTTGTTTTTATAAAAATTTAAATATTTTTTTTTATAATTACTTCATTGCTTTTCCAACAAGTGTAGCTTCTGCTTCTAGACGCTCAACAGTTCCGGCAAATGTTGCTTCGTTTGCTCCATCAGGCGCGTGTCCAGCTTCAAATGCCATTGATCCAAGACCTACACTTGCAGCTGTTGCAGTAGTAAACTTTCCGTATGTAAAAATTGCAGACTCTGCATCACTATCTGAAGTATCATGATTGTACAAATCAATCATTTCTTGAGTTGTAGAAAATTCAGAAGATTGTAAAGTTGTATTTGATGCAAGCATTGTATCTTGTGCACCGTCAAACATATCATGATCAGTTTGACCTTCGGTAAGATCAAATCTTTTAACTGTTTTAGCAACAATAGGTACTGAATTAAATGATGCAGTTCCAGAATTATATGTATAATATTTTTCTGTTCCACCTGTTCTAGTTATTTTCGCATAAACATCTGCACTTATTTCTTGTAATTTAAAATTAACGTACACACGACCTCTAGCCTGCTGAGTTGCAGATGAATCAAAAACATCATTGCTGCTGCTGTAAGTTTTAGAATCGTAAGAGGTAACTTTTGTTAATGTCATCCAACCAGTATCATACTCTATAGTATCTTGGTCTAATGTTGCAACATGATCATCACCAAACTTATCTGTGTTTATGTTTTCCTTTAATCCTTTTATTCCTTCAGTTATTTCACCAGAGCCTTCGCCACCTGAAAATGCTTGTAATATTTCTGCTGCATCAGCATCAACTTGTAAATCAAATTTTTCTGCATCTTCTTTAATATCTTTTTTTAAATCAGCTGTATTAATTATATTACTAGTTGTTGTTTCAACATTAATATTATTGTCAACGTTTGAAACTGAATGGCTTAGAGATGAAGCGATCTGAGAAAGTGATGCAGTACTCGCTGGTGTTATATTTGAAATGTCTGCATAAGATGCAGAACTTAGTAAAGTGCTAGCTATAATTATTTTTAAAGTATTTCTTTTCATAAATTTAATTTTCTATCATCGCCTGATAACCTGGATTGGTTATGCTAACCATATTATTTCCATCTGATATTTGCAAACTACCTGGTATCATACCTAAAGAGTTGTTAGGTCCTGGCCCTAGCAAAACTATAGTACTCTTTTTATTTTTTTCTGAAAGTACAACAAATTCAGTTCCTCTTGCACCTAATGTACCTTCTGGCAATTTAACTTCTAAATTATCTGGATTTAATTTACTTATTTGTCCTGTAATAAATTTAACTGTTCCTGACTTAACTTCTGTTACAAAGTTTCCGTCATGTGTTTCAGAATTATAAATAAAATCATCTATTGTTAATTCCGTATCTTCACCTAAGGTTAAAACTGTTTGATCTAGAAAAAGTATTTGTGCATTAGAAGCTTTGCTAGTTAATATTGTATCCCCATAAAAAACTTTAGAGCCAGTTATTAATATTTCTTGATTTTGGTTTTTAATTTCACCAATTGCTGCACCTATTACTCCTATGAATTCCTTTGAGAATGAAACGCTTGTACTTAATACAAACATTAAAAAGGTATAAAATATCAGTGTTTTTTTAATAATTTTATTCATTCTTTAAAATATTATTCAAATTTATTCTTTTAGTTAGACCCATGGTATAAAATTTTCTAGATATATCATGATTCAATATAGTAGATCGTACATCAGAGTCTTTAAAAGTCAAATTGTAAAATATACTATTATCCATGTTAATAGATCGTAACATCGGTATAATTTGATTCACTTGGCCGTTTAAGCTTAAAACTGTTGCATAACTTTCATCATGTCTATCAAGTAATGAGTGTACTTTAATTTCTCGTTCATCATATTCATTTTCTAAATATGTACTACGGAATGAAAGAGTTCCAATTGGAAAAATTGTTGTTGCGGAAATACTTACGCCATCACTATCATAACCATCATAGGCTTTAGCACTTTCAATATTACTTTTAATAATTTTTGCACTGAGTTGTGTCTTGTTTGAAATATTATAATTAAATCTTAAATTACTTGCTAAGGTTTCAGCATCGTTGTCGCTTGCTTTCATAAAACCAATTCCATTTCTATATTTACTTTCTGAATAATTAATAGAATAATTTAAATTAATTTTTTCATTAATTATAAAAGTATTATTAAATCCAACACCCTGAGATATATAATCTTCTTGACCTCTATAATTTGCATCATTGTAATAGAAGTAAGGAGACAAATAGTGATTTCGGATTGCTTTAAAATAACTTACTGATCCTGATGTGATATCACTTTCACCTTTAAATTTTTTATTATTAGTATTTATATCAAGACCTAGGTTGAAAAAAATTGATGAAGTATCATTTAAATTTTTACCATAAGTAAACGCACCACCTCTTTTATAAGTTTTATCATAACCAACTATTGTTATATCGTCTGGAGAGGAAAATGGTAGTAGTGTATTTTCTGCGTACCAATGTTTTGAGTTAGGTGTAGCACTAATATTGTTTTCTTCTGTTTGAGAATATTTAAGATCAAGATAAGCAAACCAAGTTTGTTTTTTTTCTTTTTCTTGAATTTGATTTTTATCAACTAACAACTCTGCTATTGCATTTTTTGTTTCATCAGTTGTGTTAGGATCGTTTAATAAAGTTTGTAACATCAAGTCAACTTTAATCTTCGAATCCATGTTAACTAAAATAGAAAGCAAGTATAATTTTATATCTACATTTTTTGGATAAAGCATACTTAATCGTTCTAAGGTAGCAATCGTAAGTTTTAAGTTACCTTCACTTTCTTGTTGCTTAGCATAATTTAAATTTAGTTCTAGATCAGATGGATTATCTAAAATTTCTTCATATGTTATTTTTGATGCAAAAGATTTTTGACTAAATAAAAATATTACAAATAATAAATAAGTTATTAGTCTCATAAATTTTAAGATGTCTATTAAAAATTAAATAGTAAAAGTTTTATTTGATCTCCCAAAATTATATATATCAGAGATCCTAGGATAATAAACGGTCCAAAAGGAATTTGAGTTGATAAATTTCTTGATCTAGTAACCAAAGTTGGTGCGACATATAATAATGCTATTATAGATGAAAAAAAAATTACAATTGGAACGCTAACCCATCCAAACCAAAATCCTATCGCAGATAAAAGCTTGGCATCACCTAATCCCATTCCCTCTTTGTTTCTAATTTTTTTATATAAAAATATAATTATCCATATAATTAAGTATCCAACTACTCCACCAATTAAAGAATTCACAAAATTTGGAAATAATTCTATGTCTAAACCTGGATAAAAAGACTTTATAAAACCTAAAAACATTAATGGAAAGGTGAGCTCATTTGGAATGATGTAGTGTTCTAGATCAATAAAGAAGATAATAATAAAGAATATACTCAAAACTATAAGCAATAAGGTCGTAAAACTAAGACCATATACATAATAAATGAGACAAAAGCTTAAAGCCCCAATTAGTTCAACAATAAAGTATTGAAAACTTATTTTAAAATCACTGAAAATGCGGATGAAAAAAAAGAACACCAGGTAATACATAAAAAAGATGGCAGATTACACATTTATGTAAGACAAGATAAATATAAGGGCGAATTAAAATCAAAAAATTGGGTTGGAAGACTTTATATAGATGGAAAACAAAAAATTTCGTCATCGGGAACACCAAATTTAGAGGAAGCAATTCCTATTTTAGAAAAA
>NZKC01000016.1 GCA_002692475.1 Candidatus Pelagibacter sp. | reverse complement strand
ATTTAAAACCAAACTACTTAACAGTTCATGTGAGCTCTGGTTTAAGTGCTTTAAAAGCTGTTAAAAAAGTTTCAAAAAAAATTAAAATAATTGGCGTGACTACCTTAACTTCACTAGATAATAATGATCTGAAAGAGATAGGATACAACAAATCAACAAAAAATTTAGTAACTCACCAAGCAAAGTTAGCAAAAAAGGCTAATTTAGACGCATTAGTTTGTAGTGTTCATGAAATTAAATATGTAAGAAAATTTTTTAAAAAGGAAATTATTACACCGGGTATAAGATTTAATAAACAGAAAAATGACCAAAAAAGAATGGCCAATCCACACGATGCTTTCCACAAATATAAAAGTGACTGNCTAGTGATTGGTAGATCTTTAACAAAAGGAAATATTAAAAAAAATTTGCAAAACTTAATTTCTCAAATTTAAAGAATAAATAGTCTAATATTGTATTGGTTCATCATCAATGGATCTCCATAAGTACCAAGTAGCAACTGAACAGTAAGGTGTAAATTTTTTTTTTAATTTTGTNACNAAAGTTTTTGGTGGTAAATATTTTTTTTTATAATTATTAGATATAGCTCTTAAAAGTCCAATATCNTGAATNGGCCATATNTTTTCTCTATTAAAAGTAAAAAGTAAAATCATTTCTGCTGACCATCGCCCTATTTGTCTAAGAGTAGATAAATAAACTATTGCCTCTTCATCNCTCATNTTTTTTATTAANTTTGGATTAAATTCTTTATTTAAAAATTTTTTTGAAAGCTCTTTAATNCCTTTTACTTTTTGTCTACTTAAGCCGCATTTTTTTAATTCNCTCGTTCTTTTTTTATTTACAGTTATTGGAGTAATTTTTCCTTTACAAGTTTTTNTAAATTTTAAAAAAACNGAATTTGCAGCNGCAACACTNATNTGTTGTCCTATTATNCTTTTGCATAATGAAAAAAAAATATCTTTTCGTGTAGTAAGCGTTTTATCATTATANTTTTTAATTAATGTTTTCATCACTGAATCTTTTGATGAAAGGTATTTTANTGCACTATTCCAGTATTTNGGTTTTTTATTCATGCCTAGCTGCAGTTGGNTTTTTTTTAAGTATGATTTCTCTCCTGAAAATTATTATTGAAGAAGTTATTACTAANGCNGNNCCAATTAGAGTCTTGCTTGATGGTATTTCTTGCCATATTAAGTAACCAAATCCAATTGCAAATACTAAGGCTAAATACTTTAAAGGTGTAACTAAGGACACTTCAGAAAATTTATATGATTGACTAAGCCATAANTTTGCTACTCCACCAAAAAAACCNATCATTGATAATAAAATAAGATCAATAAAACTAGGCATTAACCAACCAAAAGGTATGGTAAATATTCCTGCAATTGTTATGACTGCTGAAAAAAATAAAGAAATAAGCCATACTGGCTCTGTTGATGATAATTGCCTNATACTTATAGCAACATAAGACATTCCCAAGACAAATATAACTGGAAAAATATAATAAATATTTAAGGANCTAAATCCAGGCTCAGATATAATTAAAATTCCAANGAATCCAACAATAACTGCNANCCATCGAAAATATCCAACCTTNTCACTTAAGAAAAATATTGAGAAAATTGTAGTAAAAATTGGAGCAGCAAATGTAATNCTAACTACAGTTGCTAAAGGAAGATTTCTTAAAGCGGTAAAAATAGAAAGTAATGCTGCTAAGCCAAAAAAACATCTGGATAGATGTAATAAAGGTCTTTTTGTGAAGTAAAAATCTTTAATTCTTTTTTTTGGTATAATGAAATAATAAAAAACTAGTCCAAAAAAACCCCTAAAAAATATTACTTGTCCTAATGGGTAATTATCNGACCATTTTACAATTAAATCCATTATAGAAAAGGCACAAACAGATAAAAACATGTACAAAAAGCCTAATTGATTTTTAGAAAGCATAGGTTTAACTTTAAATTAATAAACATAATAATCAATGGAAATAGCAGTTTTAGCATGTGGGTGTTTCTGGGGACCAGAAATTAAATTTAATAAACTTGAAGGAGTGTATCGAACAGAAGTNGGGTATTGCGGAGGATACACTGAGAAAACTTCTTATAGGGAAGTATGTACAGGCAATACAAATCATGCAGAAGTGGTNAAATTAGAGTTTGACCCAGAAATTATATCATACGAAAAGATATTAGAGTTTTTTTTNGATATTCATGATCCTACCACTTTNAANGCGCAAGGNCCAGATTTTGGNACTCAATATAGAAGTGAAATTTTTTATTTGAATAATGGTCAAAAAGAAATTGCTGAAAAAGTTTTTAAAAAAATAAATATTAAGTTAAATAATAAAGTTGTCACTAAAATATCTTTATTAAACAATTATAGTATAGCTGAAGAATATCATCAAAAGTATTTAGAAAAAAATTAAATGAGTTTAGTTTCAACCAATTGGCTTCAAGAGAATTTAGATAATGTAAAAATTATTGATTGTTCTTGGCATATGCCTAAAACAAAGAGAGATGGATTCGATGAGTATCTAAATAGACATATTAAAAACTCAATATTTTTTGATTTAGATAAAAACTCTAAGCAAAATATAAACTTACCCCANATGTTNGTCAGCTCTGATGAATGGCAAAAAATTGTATCTGAAATGGGAATTAAAAACGATGATTTATTAGTTATTTATGACAACTCTGATCTCATCAGCTCNTGTAGATGTTGGTATAATTTTATATATTTTGGTCATAGCCCAAACCTAGTNAAAGTTTTAAATGGTGGTCTAAGAAAATGGATTAAGGAAAGTAAAGAAACAACAAGTCATATTGAANNTTTAGNTAGAACAAATTATCAAACNNNTGAGATAAAAAAATTAGTTAAAAGTAAAAAAGAAATCGATGAAAATATCATAACATCTGAATTTAANTTNGTTGATGCNAGAAGTATTAATAGATTTAAAGGCTTAGAAACTGAGCCCAGAAAAGGCCTTAGATCTGGTTCAATACAAAATTCAGTTTGTTTACCTTTTGAAGAATGTATAAACAAAAAAACGTATGAATTTTTAAGCGTACCAGAACTAAAAGTTAAATTTGAAAAAATTATAAATAATACAAAAGAGACAAATATTATATTCTCATGTGGCTCGGGAGTAACAGCAGCTGTATTGGCATTTGCATTATCGTTAATAAATGAGAGTTATTTACCAATTATTTATGATGGATCTTGGAGTGAATATGGTAAATATCCATCATGAAATTATCAAAAAAAATAACAATACTAATATCTGTAATTTTTATAATTATATTTGCAATCATTGCATCAAGATATTTTGTTGGTAAACATTTTGAAAAAAAATTTTCTCAACGCCCTCCTCCTGGAGTGATTGTAGAAATAGTTGATAATTCAGAATTTTTCGAAAAAATTGAAACATTTGGAACTGCTGTTGCGCTTAAAACNAAAAACTACAGAATAAAAAAAGAACAAATAGAAGATCAAAAAATTAAATTTGGTAAAATTATTAAAAGAGGTGAAATAGTAGTCATTATTGATAATGAAAAAATAATAGCACCTTTCAAGGGAGTTTTGGGCAAAAGAGAAATTGCACAAGGTGTCTTGGGAACGGACTCATTTATTTTAACTCTAGACGATATATCGTCTGTAATGCTTGATATTAAAGTGCCAGAAAGCTACTTATCAATTTTAAAAGCAGGTCTTGATGTTAATATTAAATCTGATTCCTACCAAAAAAAATTTAAAGGTATTATTGAGTCTGTTAGTTCTAGAGTCGATCCGAATACAAGATCTGTATTATGTAACATAAAAGTTTCAAATCCAAACTTAGAACTAATTCCAGGAATGTTACTAAATGCTGAAATAATTTATAATAAAGTGCAGGCGATAGGAGTTTCAGAATCGTCAATTCTAGTTCAGGGCAAGACAAATTTTGTTTATAAAGTTTTAGAAGATAACTCAGTTGAAAAAATGGAGGTTGAAGTTGGAAAAAGAAGTTTTGGTAAAGTAATGGTTCTAAATGGACTAAATATAAATGATAAGATTATTAAAGAAGGAATTTCTAAGGTCAGAAATAAAATGAAAGTCAAAATTGTAAACCAGTAAAATTTTAATGTTTCTCACAGATTTATCTATAAAAAGACCAGTTGTTGCTTCAGTGATGAGCATGATACTTGTTATTTTTGGTCTTGTAGTATTTAACGAAATACCAACAGATGAACTGCCAGATGTTGAAAGACCAATTGTTACTATCCAAACTAAATATCAAGGTGCATCTGCAAATATTGTTGATACTCAAATAACTCAAAAAATTGAGGATAGAGTTGGTGGAACACCAGGACTAATAAATATTGAATCATTAAGTGAAGATGGTTCATCTAGAATTGAAATGACTTTTAAATCAGATTTAGATTTAGACAACGTTGCAAATGATGTTAGAAGTTTTATTGCTAGAGTNGTNGATGAANTACCAGAGGAAGCAAGCGCNCCAGAAGTTTACAAACAATCTGCTGGATTTAGAACAACNATGTGGATGAGTTTTAGTTCAGATTTTATGTCTGATATGGAATTAACAGATTATGCTGATAGATATTTAACAGATTACTTTGCAACTGTAGAAGGGGTTGGAAGAGTTAGGCTGGGGGGAGAAAGAGAGATCTCTCTTAGAATATGGTTAGATCCAATAGCTTTGGCTGCAAGAAATTTAACAACACAAGAAGTTGAACAAACCTTAAGATCTGAAAATTTAGAATTTCCTGCAGGACGAATAGAATCTAAGGATATCGATTTAACTATAAAGTTGGAAAATGCTTACAACGAAATTGAAACCTATAAAAATTTACCATTAAAAAAATCTTTTGATGGATCAATAACTAAATTATCAGATGTTGCAAGAGTTGAATTTGGTCCGGTAACTACCAGAACTCTTTTTAAAGGAAATGGAAAACAAGTAGTAGGAATAGGTATCTATCAACAGTCAGATGCTAATACAATAAAAGTAGCTACTAGATTAAAAAAAAAAATAAAAGAAATTCAGCCAACTTTACCTGATGGAACCTCTTTAGAGGTATCTTTTGATAGAAGTAATTATATTTCAAGAGCTATTTATGAGGTTTATAAAACTTTAATAATTGCATTAGTTTTAGTTACAATAATTATCTATTTATTCTTAGGTAATATTAGAGCTTTAATAGTTCCAATTGTTGCTCTCCCAGTTTCCTTAATTTCAACTTTCTTAGCAATTTATTTTTTTGATTTTTCTATTAATCTTTTTACTTTGATGGCTTTAGTTCTTGCAATAGGGATTGTTGTTGATGATGCAATTGTAATGTTAGAAAATATTGTAAGAAGGATTGAAAAAGGAGAATCAGCATTAATTGCAGCCTATAAAGGATCTAAACAGGTATCTTTTGCAATTATCGCTACGACTTTAGTTTTAGTTGCAGTTTTTATTCCACTTATTTTTATAAAAGGCTTGAGCGGAACTTTGTATACTCAAACTGCAGTCACATTATCTTTTGCNGTAATCATATCAAGCTTTGTTGCTTTATCATTAAGCCCAATGATTGCTAGCAAGATATTAATTAAAAAAAATATAAAATCAAAAATTACCTACAAATTTGAGTCTGGTCTTAATAAGTTTAGGGAATTTTATAAAAGAACTTTACTCTTTTGGTTAAAAAAAAGAAAAGCCATAATAACTTTTCTAATATTGATATTAGTTTTAACTTCATCAGTCTTTTTATATGCTCCAAAAGAATTAATGCCTAAAGAAGACCGAGGTGCTTTTTTTGTAATAATTAAAGCACCAGAAAGCTCTGGTTTTGAATTTACATCNAACAAATCTGAAGAGATTGAGAGTTTTTTATTACCTAAGGTAGGCAAAGGAGAATATAGAAGGTTGCTTTTAAGAGTCCCTGGATTTGGAAAAAGTTCGACTCAAGTAAACTCTGGTTTCATAATTGTTTTATTAGAGCATTGGGATAAAAGAAAAAGAGATGGTCAAAGAATTATGATGGAGTCATTTAGAGAAATTTCAAAAGTTCCAGGTGTTTTAGCTTTTCCAGTAATGCCTCAAGGTATTAGGACTGGAGGAATCCAAAAACCAGTGCAATTTGTTTTGTTAGGAAACACATATGAAGATTTAATTAAATGGAAAGAAGTGATTAAAAAAGAAGCTAGAAAAAATAAAAACTTAACAAATATAGAGGACGATTTTAATCAAACAAAAGCTATTTTAAATGTAAAAATAGATCAAGAAAAAGCATCTGATTTGGGTGTTTCCACATTAGAAATAGGTAGATCAGTTGAGACAATATTTGGATCACGAAACGTAACCAAATTTACTAAAGATGGAAGAGAATATGATATTATATTGCAGGGTGATATAAAGAATAGAAAAGAACCATCTAATCTTGCAAAAGTTTATGTAAGATCTAAAAATTCAGGTCAATTAGTTTCATTGTCTAATTTAGTTTCCTTAGAAGAGGAAGGTATAGCGCCTATACTCTCAAGGTATAATAGACAAAAGGCTATTACAATATCTGCTAATATTGTTGGAGATTATTCACTTTCAGATGCACTTACTTTTTTAGAGAAAACTACTAATGATAATTTTCCTGATGCAAGAATCGCTTACAAAGGTGAAAGTGAAGAGTTAAAAGAAACGAGCTATCAAATATATTTAATTTTTGCTTTAGCTTTATTGACTGCTTATCTGGTGATGGCTGCACAATTTGAGAGCTTTAAGCATCCATTTACGATTATGTTAACAGTTCCCCTTGCCATTTTTGGAGGGATATTAGGTCTTCTTGTAGTCGGTAGCTCNATAAATATTTTTAGTCAGATNGCATTAATAATATTGATAGGACTTGCTACAAAAAATGGAATTTTAATTGTAGAATTTGCTAATCAATTGAGAGATGAAGGAAAAGATATTGAAAAATCAATTATAGAGTCTGCAAATATAAGACTTAGACCTATATTAATGACCTCAACATCAACAATTATAGGTGTTTTGCCATTAGTATTTAGTAGTGGGCCTGGTGAAGCAAGTAGATTGACAGTTGGAATTACAATTTTATTTGGAATGATATTCTCTACTTTTTTTACACTTTATGTAATCCCTACAATTTATTTAGCTATAGGTAAAAATACAAAAAGTATAAATTATGTTGAAAAAGAATTAAATAAACAATTACGTTAAAAAATTATATATTTTTTTTTATCTAGTTTTTTTCTACATTTATTTAATTGAATTTCATATCTGTCTGAATGGGTTTTAACTTTTTTAGCAAGTTTTATTACTTTGGTATTTTTTTTATAGTATTTATAATTACCCCACCCTTCATGATAAGCAATATATTGCTTAAAAGGATCATTCATTGATATTTTAAGAATTTTGGAGGATTTAGAGGTATACCATCCTATAAAATCAACACTATCTTTAAATCTTGTTCTGGTTGCTAATGGATTATTCGTTTCTTTTTTATATTGTTTCCAAGTACCTTTCACTGCCTGCGAATAACCAAAGGAACTTGACGGTCTTTTGTAAGGAATTACTTTAAAAATTTTTTGTCTCTTGGGCTTNGCTAGCCAATCAAAATCTGACTCCATNTTTATTATCGCTAATTGAATATAAATTGGTGTTCCCCATTTTTTTTCAGTTTTTTTTGCATGTTTATACCAAAGATATTTTTCAGAAAATATTGCGCAACTGCTATAAGTATTATTTGGAATAGACGCACAAGATGTTAAAAATAAAAGTATCAAGATAATATAAAAATTATTTTTTANCATTTTTTCTCCAATCCCATGGCATTTCAAATTTACCTTTCCATAAACCAAGCTCATCTTTTCTTGCTTCTTTTTCTGCAGTTAAATACTTTTTTGAGTATTTTTTATAAGCAACTGCGTACCCATTTCTAACCATTCTAGAATTAATATTAATTGTATTTTTGNAGCATGTTCCTAGTATTCTCTTGTATCTATCGATTCCTTCAATTTTGCANCTAATGGTATTATTTTTAATATAGTTTTCTAGTTTTTTTTTTGAAAGCTCCCCACATTTATAATTTTTTTCAAATGAAATAAAAAAAATACTTAAAAATACTTTTTGACATAATTGTTTTATTTCGGGTGCATCTATTCCATGAAGCCTAACTTTCTTATTATTAATCCTAATTGTATCACCATCGATTATAATAGCATTGCCAGATATAATTTCGCTTTTAGCTGGAGTTAAAAACAATATTATAAATATAATGCTATTTAAAAGTTTTTTTTGCATTAAAATAAGTGTAAAATAAGATTAACATAATAATTACTCCTAAAAGATTTCCAATTAAATCAGAAAATTGAAATGACCTATTGGGTATTATAAGATGTAAAATCTCTAAGACTACTGATATGAAAATTAAATAAATTGTTATGAGCTTCAAATATTTTTGAAAATAAATATACAATCCAAAAAATGAAACAACTGCAAAAGCATAAATATGATTCGAGGAAATATCTAAAATACTCAAAGAAAAATCATTTGTTAGTTGAGGTTGTCTTTTAAAATCTCCATAAATTATTTTTCCTAGAATGCTACCNGGATAAAGATAAAAAACTATGAATATTAGATTTACTAAATAAAAAAATAATTTTATCATACAGAATTATTAATATAATAATTATATTTATGAGTCATTTAATTTTAGTAAGACATGGACAAAGTGAATGGAACCTACAAAAAAAATTCACNGGNTGGGTAGATGTNGATCTTACACCNGAGGGAAAATTAGAAGCATGTAAAGCTGGTGAAGTTATTAAAGAATTAAATATTAAAATTGATCATTTTTATTCATCTTTTCAAATAAGATCTATTAATACACTAAAACTGATNCAAGATACCTTAAGGAATAAAATCAAGCCTGAAAAAGCTTGGCAATTAAATGAGAGGCATTATGGAGCATTAACTGGACTAAACAAAGATGAAATGAAGAAAAAGTTAGGTGAGAAAAAAATACATCAGTTTAGAAGGTCATGGGATTTAAGGCCAGACCCTCTAAGTAAAAATAACCCATATCATCCAATTAATATAGACGTATATAAAANTTTAAGAAAGGAAGATATTCCTGATACNGAGTCNTTAAAAGATACTTACGANAGAGTTGTGAAATACTATAAANAAAATATTGAAGATAAAATTAAAAAAAATAACAATATATTAATCTCGGCTCATGGAAATTCGATTAGATCTCTTTGTAAATTTCTCTTCAAACTGGACGAAAAACAAATAACAAAACTTGAAATTCCAACTGGAAATCCCATGATGATTGAACTTGATCAGAAGAGGGAAAT
>NZKC01000015.1 GCA_002692475.1 Candidatus Pelagibacter sp. | reverse complement strand
GTGGAATTATTTCAGCATTTTTAGGACCAAGTCTTGCAAATTATTCAAAAGAATTATTTAGTGAAAATTTATATGTTGGATCATATCTTGCGCTAGCTTTATTAACTTTTATTCCTTCATTCCTTTTCTTGTTTTATGAAAGTAAATCTAAAAAACAAACTAATTTAAAATATAAAGGAAGAGGTTTTTTGGAATTAATATCACAACCAAGGTTTATTCAGGCAGTAGCAGCATCAGCCTTTGGATATGCTGTGATGACTTTTTTAATGACTGCGACACCTATTAGTATGCATGTAATGGAAAATATGAGTTTAACTAAAACAAGTATAGTAATCCAATTTCACGTTGCTGCTATGTTTCTTCCATCGTTATTGACTGGGTATCTAATAAAAAAGTTTGGTCATAGTAATATAATTTATTCAGGTATATTTCTTTATAGCATTACTTTAATCGCAAGTACATTTGACCAAAGTTTTTTTAATTATATGTTTGCTTTAATATTCTTGGGACTAGGTTGGAATTTCTTATTTATATCTGGAACAAGTTTGCTTGTTTTGACTTATAAGGAAGAAGAAAAATTTAAAGCGCAAGGCTTAAATGATTTTGTAGTTTATTCCATACATGCTGTGGGAAGTTTATCAGCAGGTATTTTTATAGCGTTAACAAACTGGAAAACGATGAATTTAATATGTATTCCATTTATGATTTTAATTATTTTAGCAACAATCAGGGCTGATATATTAGAAAAAAAAAACCCTAGCGTTGTTGAACGCTAGGGTTTTAAATTAAAGATTATCTTTGTTTTTTAGTTTTAAATTTTCCACCTTTGATTTCTTTTTCTAAGAAAGATCCAAAAGCTTCACCAACTTCAGTAAATTCTACTCCAGTTGCACCTTCGTAGTTAACTGCTTTTCCCTTAGCTAAAAGGTCTAAAGCTTTCTTAAGTTGGCCTGGGTAAATTTTAGTTCCAGGAGCATTAGCTACAGACATTACATTCTTTTGAACTGCAGCTCTATCCGCTTTACCACCTGCTTGCATTGCTAAAGTAATTAATGCAGCAGCATCGTAAGACTCTCCAGTATAAGGACCAGATGAGTCAATTCCAGCAGCTTTGGCTACTTTAGAAAATACACCTGCACCTTTTCCAGTTGAGCCTGGAATTGAACCAAATGATTTATTTAAAGCCTTACCAAAAGAATCTGTTAATGAATCTCCGATCATTCCGTCAGATAAAATAAATGTATCAAAAGCTCCAGAGTCTAGAGATCCTTGTATAATACCTTTACCACCTTGGTCTAAGTAACCAATAACAGCAATTGCATCTCCACCTGCAGAAGCTAATGTAGCAACTTCAGCAGCATAATCTGCTTTACCATCTTCGTGAGCAGCAACAGTAGTTACTTTAATGCCATGTGCTTTTACTGCAGCTTCGTAAACATCTGCAAGACCTTTTCCATAGTCATTATTTGTATAAGTTATAGCAACACTCTTAACACCTCTGTCTTTTGTGATGTCAGCTAGAATTTGTCCTCCTCTAGCATCTGATGGAGCAGTTCTAAAGAAATATCCATTATCATCTAGTGTTGATAATCCAGGAGATGTTGCAGAAGGTGATATCATAACTACACCTTTAGGTACTGCTACGTTTGATGCAATAGCTCCAGTTACTCCAGAACAGTCTGCACCCATTATAGCAACCACACCACCTGAAATTAAACCTTCAGCAGCTGATGTTGCAGCAGCAGAGTCAACACATGTTGAGTCAGCTCTTTCAACAGAAATAGTTTTACCACCTAATAGCGCGCCCGAGTCAGATGCCTCTTTAAAAGCAAGTTCAGCCGACGCTGCCATTGCAGGAGTTAAAGATTCTATAGGACCAGTAAACCCTAAAATAACTCCCATCTTAATCGCATGTCCATCTGCCAATACGTTTGATGTAAAAGTCGATACAAACATAAATGCAGCAATAAATAGTTTTTTCATTATTTTCCTCTTTGATTGTTAACAATTTATAAAAATCAAATTAAAACCTATTTATAAATATTTTCAATAAGCGATTTATTTTATTTTATGGAGTAAAATCACAGAAGTTATTACAATTATACCACCCAATATGAACAGAATAGTTGGCACTTCTCCAAATATTAAGAAAGTTAATATTATCCCAAAGATAGGAAACAAGGAGTAAAAAGGAAAAATTTGCCCAACTGTATAAAATTTATAAAGATAAAACATCAAAAGATGNGCACATAAAGAAACTATAATNGCTTGATATGAAATCAANATCCAAGAGTCTAAATTAATATTTTTTACATTTAATAATGTATTTCCTTCAATAAAATAAGAAACAATTAATAAAATTAAAAAACCAAATATACCAATACTTGCATTCAGCAGACTTGTATCTAAATTTTTTAATTGCCTAGAGTAAACTTGAGCTAAACCAAAAAATAAAGCCATTAAGCTAGCAAAAAATAAACCTAAGAAATTATTACGCAGCTGTGGATCAAAAAATATTATCAAAATACCAATGAAGGCTGCAAATATAAGAAACCATTTTTTTTTGCTTATATTCTCACCTAACATTAATCCACTTGCTAAAATTCCAAAAGGTATAGCTAATTGTGAACCAACAATGATTGGAGATATAATTGTTGAATAGTAAAGGGACAGGTTCATAAAAACATAAACCAAAACTCCCATAGATATAGAAAAAGCTATCAAAGGTGCAAAATATTTTTTTTCTGGGACTTTAAATCTCCAAAAAGGAATTAATATAATCAGCACTAAACCCATTCTAAGTGAAGCCATAAGAATAGGGGGTACAGAATTATTAAGCGCCAATTTAGCAACAGGAAAAGCACTTCCATGTGCAACCATAATAAATAATAAAATTAGCAAATGTTTTAAAGGCACTATCTAATTGAGAAAGGATCTAATGTTGGTTCATCAGATGTGTAGTACCATGTAGTTTTTACGCGAGTATAATCTTTAATTGAATCAATTCCCGCTTCTTTACCGTAACCACTATCTTTTATTCCACCAAATGGAGCAGACGGAGATATAAGTCTGTATGTATTAACAAAAGTTATTCCTGCTCGTATAGCATTTGAAACTCTCAATCCTCTTGCTAAATCACTAGTATAGACTCCAGATGATAAACCATATTGATTATCATTCATTTTTTTTATTACCTCATCTTCAGTTTTAAACTTCATCACTGATAAAACTGGTCCAAATAATTCATTTTCAGCTGANGGTAAATTGTGGTTATCACATTCAATTATAGTTGGCGGAAAATAATACCCTTCGTTTGAAAATTTATGTCTTGCNCCCCCACATTTAATTTTACCACCTTGTTCGACTGTTGCTTTTATATTTTTTTCTATAACTTCTAATTGTTTAAAATTGCTTAGCGGTCCCATCTCAGTTTCAGGATCCATTGGGGTTCCAATTTTTATTTTATTTGCTCTTTTTGTTAGTTTATCTAAAAATTCATCATATATTTTATCTTGTAAATACAATCTTGATCCAGCTATACAACTTTGTCCGCTAGCACCAAANATACCTGCAGTAATTCCATTTATTGCGTTCTCTTGGTGAGCGTCATTAAATACTGCAACGGGACTCTTTCCTCCAAGTTCTAAACTTACTTCAGATAAATTTTCAGCAGAGTTTTTTATAATATGTTTTGCTGTATCGGGGCCTCCTGTAAAAGCAATTTTTTCAACTAAATCATGAGTAGTTAATGCTTTACCACATGGTTCTCCAAAACCAGTAATAACATTTACAACTCCTTTAGGTATTCCAGTTTCCTCAATAAGTTTTGCAAATTCGAACATTACTGCAGGAGCTAATTCAGAGCATTTTATAACTATAGTATTTCCAGTTGCTAAGGCTGGTGCTAATTTTGTTGCTGTTAAAAACATCTGTGAATTCCATGGAACAATTGCAGCTATAACTCCAATAGGTATTCTTGTGGTGATAGCTTGGACATTTGGTTTATCGATTGGCAGAACTGTTCCNTCGACTTTGTCTGCAAGACCAGCATAGTAATCATAGTACTCCGCAATATAGTTCGCCTGTTTATTTGTTTCTCTAAAAAGCTTACCTGTGTCTATAGTTTCAATTTCACCAAGTAATTTTGCATTATCTCTTAACTTTTGACCAATCGCTCTTAAAAATTTTGCNCTATCTCTCGGCAATAGTTTTGACCACTCACCTTCAAAAGCCTTTTGTGCTGCTTTAACAGCTTTGTCTACGTCTTTAGCGTTAGCCTCTGGTACTTTAGCCCAGGGTTTGTTATTTTCTGGATTAAGAGTTTCAAAAGTTTTTTTACTTTCTGAATCTACCCATTCTCCNCCGATAAACATTTTATATTCTTTTAATTTAGACATATTTAATTAACATGTAATTTTATTGCATGGTTTACCTCATCTGCACACTCAATACTACATAGATGTTTTCCATTTTTAATTATTTTGACTTTTGAATTTTTTATACATTTACTAAGGTTTTTTGACATTTCTGGAGTTGAGCCAGAATCAAACTCACCTGTCATAATTAACGTTTTAACTTTTATATTTTCAAATTTTTCATTGTCTTTGTGCTTTACAAAAAGCTCATAAATTTTAAGGAAATCTTCCATATTATTTTCATTTAACATAGAAGAAATTTCTTCATATATTTTAGGATTTTGTAAAATATATTCATCTGTAAACCATCTTTTCAAAGCCTGCTTTGATAAAGATCTGCTTTTTTTGGATAGTTCAAATCTGTCATTAACTATTTGTTGCTGTTCTTTACTTCTCTTGAAAATAGAACAAAGTAAAGTTAAGCTTTCTAATCTATTATTATAATTTTCGGCGAAATTTCTCGCAATTAATGAACCTATCGAAAAACCAACAAGATGAATTTTTTTAAAATTAAGCTCATCAATTAAATTAAGTAATTGTCTTGAAAAATTATCAAAACTTAAATTTGAACTTTCCAANGGGGTTTGACCNTGACCTAAAATATCATATGCAACTATTGTATTTTCAAATACATCAAATTGAGGTTTCCAGATTTTATGATTTAAACCAACTCCATGAATAAATATAATTGGTGTTCCTTGATTTTGATTTAGAATATAAAAAGTACCATTCGAGTCTGAAGCATTAATCATTGAGTTACTTGGGCTCAATACCCATTTCTTTCATATCTTGATATCTATCACCTGTTCTTGCNTGAGCTCTTCCACTTGATGCTCCTCCAATAGCAATTACAATCTCATTATCAAATGGTGCATCATGAATAGTAAATTCATGTGTTAGATAATAAGGTCTTAAACCAGAGTCAGTTTTATGCATCATTGGTATTGAAATTTTTGATCCTGCTGGACCTCTAGTGTTTGTAAAACTCAAATAAGAAGTTCCACCAACAGCATCTCTAAACTTGTTACCAAATCTTAAAGTATGAATAAAAGCGGACGCATGTTCGATTTCGCCTTTAAGACCAACAATGCCAGCCTTTCCATAAGCTAAAATTTTATCTGGAGATCCAATTTCTTTAATTAGTTCTGGTACTAATATATCCCCAAGCTTTGGCGCAAGATCAAGAATAGTTGGTTTTAAATCCTCAACAAAACCTTTTNCATCCCAAGGATTTTTAAAAACTGCTGCAACNGAAACTAATAGAACAGGTTCTTTTGCTTCTTTGCCACCTTCTATGAATGTTTTATCAACAAATTTNGTAAATTTTCTTAATTCTAATTTCATTTTTTTGATCTATGTTTAAAGCTATCTCTTCTAAAACTGTATAGTGCTTTTGGATCTACATCAACATCAATTACAACAGGCTTATTAACTTTCAAGGCTTTTTTGAAAACACTGTTTATGTCTGATAATTTTTTAATTTTGTATCCTTTNGCTCCGTAAAAGTTAGCAACTTTATCGAAAGGTGGACTTGAAATATCTGCTCCTAGATATCTTTTTCCAAAAAAATCTTTTTGATAAGCTTTTTCAGCTCCCCAGCTTTTATTATTTAAAATAACTGTAATTGTATTTATTTTATATTCAACAGCAGTACTTAATTCAGATATTGTCATTCCAAAACCACCATCTCCCATTAAACTCACGACAGTTTTTTTTGGATTCGCTAATTTTACACCTAATCCACATGCAAAAGAAAAACCAACAAGACCAAAATCTAGAGGTGAAAATAATGATGGTGGTTTAAAATAATTTAATGAATCTGTTGCTTGTAAACATAATGTTCCCGCGTCCAATGTTATAGCAGTATTTTTAGGCAAAACTTTTCGTAATTCTTTAAAAAGTGCGTTTGGTTGTATAGGGCTATTTTTTGACTTTATTTTTTCTCTGTTTTTTAAAAATTTTGATCTTTCGGAAATAAATTTTTTTGTCCAGTCCTTAATACTAGGTAAAATTTTTTTCTGTTTTAATGCTATTAATAGTTGCGAAGCTACAGTAGAGGCATCTGCCAGTATTCCAATTGAGACACGAAAATATCTTCCAATCATTTTTTTCTCTAATTCAATCTGAATAATTTTAGCTTTTTTATTTATATTATCGTAAGAATAAAAAGTTGAATTAAAGCCAAGCCTTGTTCCTAAAGCAAGTATAACATCAGCTTCTTTCATTAATTTTGTGGCCACAGGATTACCTCTTGGACCCATCTGCCCAGCATTAAGTTTATAATCATAAGGTATAGCATCTCCATGGCCAGCTGAAGTAACAACAGGACAATTTAAATAATCTGCTAATTTAGTTACCTCTTTAAAATTAGATGTATTTTTTATNCCNGCTCCNACAATAATTACAAATTTTTTAGAATTATTTATTAATTTAATACNTCTGTTTATNTCTTTAGTTTTTGCTTTNATNTTATAAAAATTNTTAAAAGANTTATTTTTTTNATTAATTTTAAAACTTGATTTTTCAGCNAATATATTTCTTGGNAGGTTTATNCAAACTGGACCTCTTCTTGGAGACATTGCAGTTTTAAATGCATCACTGATAGATTTTGCNATATTATTTACTTTCTTTACAGTTAATGTTTTTTTTGTAACTGGCTCAAATAAAGATTGTTGATCAAGTCCTTGGAAAGCATCTTCCATTTTATCTTTAGTTGAATACAGACCTGCGATAGAAATTACTGGTGAAAAAGCAGCTTTAGCTTGTGCTAGACCAGTCACCAAGTTTGTTGCCCCCGGTCCATTTTGACCTGCAATGATTACACCAGGTTGGTTTGATGCTCTTGCATAACCATCNGCCATGTGAGTNCCTGTTCTTTCATCCCTTACNCCTATAAATTTTATTTTTTTTTCATGATACAATGCATCGAACATTTCCATNGTAGCAGAACCTATTAAACCAAAAANATGTTTAACNCCTTCTTTNCTAAGNGANCGGACAGCNGCCTGTCCTCCTGATAACAGTTTTTTNGATTTTTTCACGAAACTTTTTTGACTTCAGTATCCAGATCATCCTTAAAGTGAGGCATAACTTTTTCAGTAAATAATTTNATACTCTTCATACAATCTTCATGTTTAACACCTGGAAAATTAGACCAGACCTGAAGATTTTGTAAATTTAGCTCACTTTTTAATTCTTTAATTTTGTCAATAACATATTCTGGAGTTCCAAAAAGCATATTACGTTTATGTAAAAAGTCATAACTTAGTAAATCTAACTTCCCCTTTGTGACTGGTAACTCTTCACCTGGATCCATATGATTTCCAAGACCTCTCCAATGACAGACCCATCTCATGTAGTTTACCATGTGCTCACCTGCTTTTTCTTTAGCTTCTTCCATTGTATCAGCTACAAACATGTCTCTAACTAAAGAAATTCCTTCACCCAGTGGAACGTTTCTTTTTTCAGCTTCAGATTTTGCATTTTTAAATGCTTCAAATTTAATTTTAAGTGCTTTGACAGTTGGTATCCACATTATTATGTTCAGCCCTTGTTGTGCAGCCCATTCAATAGACCTAATACCATCAACAACTTGATGTATTGGGGGACAAGGTTTTTGATAAGGTTTTGGAAGTACACTTATATTTTCCATAACATTTGTTTCAAGATTAACTAATTCTTTATTTGGTGGACTCATATCATGCTGCCATACATAATCTGGTGCAGGATAAGTATAGAATTCACCTTTGTGATTAAAAAACTTTTCTTTCCAGGCTTTTTTTAAAATTGTTAAAGTTTCTTCAAACAATCTAAAATTTTTTGCTTGATCTTTCATGTCTGCTTCTTTATTTAAATTAATTGCTTCTCTTCCATAAATTCCTCTACCAATACCAATTTCAACTCGACCTTTTGATAGTTGGTCTAATAAAGCTATATCTTCAGCCATCCTAATAGGATTATGAAATGTAATTACATTACAAGCTTGACCAATCCTAATATTTTTTGTTCTTGCAGCAGCATCTACCCCCATCATTAATGGGTTAGTAAGCGACTCCATTCCTTCATGGTTAAAGTGATGTTCGGTATACCAAATAGAATTCCATTTGCTTTTATCACAGTACTCTGTGATTTCTCTAGTTTCATCTAATAGTTTATCGTATGGTTTATGTGTCCAATTAGTAGTATTGCAAAAATACCCAAATTTCATTTTAGCCTCCTTTAAATATTAATTTAAAAGACGACCGATCCCACTTTCGTAATGTTTATGACAAGACGACGAGTTATGTATCGTTTGATTATTAATATCATTCTTTTCATTTAGTGAGAACAATTAAATTGATATTCTTAAATCAGAATTTCGTCAAATTCGATGTATTTTATAGGTAAATATCAATGATTCTAAGCTAAAGTATTTGTCTTGAATTTAGGTTATTAAGATTTAATTTGAAAATAATATTATGAAACTTTCTATTTTAGTACCAGTATTCAATGAAGAAAAAACTATTTTAAGTGTTTTGAAAAGGATACACGAGACGAAGATAAGTGATACTGATTATGAAATTATTGTAATTAATGATGGCTCTACTGATAATACAAAAACCTTACTTGAAAATAACAATGATCTTTATACCTCTTTAATAAATAATACTAGAAATTCAGGTAAAGGGTTTTCAGTAAAACAAGGATTAAAAAAAGCTAGTGGTGAATATATTATATTTCAGGATGCAGATCTTGAATATGATCCAATTGAATTTGAAAAATTTGTAAAAGTTTGTAAAAAATTTAATGCAGATGTTGTTCTTGGATCAAGATTTAATTATAGTGATTACACTAGATCTCATAATATTCTGAATAAAATTGGCAACCACATTTTAACATTTGTTTTTAACCTTTTTTATAATACTACTTTTACTGATATTTATTCTTGTTATTTATGTTTTAAAAGGGAGCTGCTTGAACCAAGTCAGCTAAAGACTGATGGTTTTGATCAGCATGCTGAAATTCTTAGCAAAGCAGTTAAAAAAGGTGATAGATTTTATGAAGTTCCAATTTCATACAATGGAAGATCTCATGCTGAGGGGAAAAAAATTAAATTTTATCATTTTTTTAGTGTTATACTTAGAATATTAATAG
>NZKC01000041.1 GCA_002692475.1 Candidatus Pelagibacter sp. | reverse complement strand
AAATATTAATTTAGACTCTTGGATGTTGATTTCATATCAAGCCATTATAGTTTCTTTATGTGCACATCTTTTGATGTTTTATCTTTATAAATTTTATACAGTTGGGCAAATTTTTCCTTTTTACTCCTTGTTTCCTATCTTTGGGATAATATTAACTTTCCTAATATTTGGAGAAGTGCCAACTATTCTGTTCATATTGGGTGGTATAATTGTAATAACTTCTGTGATTTTACTCCATAAAATAAAATAAATCGCTTATTGAAAATATTTATAAATAGGTTTTAATTTGATTTTTATAAATTGTTAACAATCAAAGAGGAAAATAATGAAAAAACTATTTATTGCTGCATTTATGTTTGTATCGACTTTTACATCAAACGTATTGGCAGATGGACATGCGATTAAGATGGGAGTTATTTTAGGGTTTACTGGTCCTATAGAATCTTTAACTCCTGCAATGGCAGCGTCGGCTGAACTTGCTTTTAAAGAGGCATCTGACTCAGGCGCGCTATTAGGTGGTAAAACTATTTCTGTTGAAAGAGCTGACTCAACATGTGTTGACTCTGCTGCTGCAACATCAGCTGCTGAAGGTTTAATTTCAGGTGGTGTGGTTGCTATAATGGGTGCAGACTGTTCTGGAGTAACTGGAGCTATTGCATCAAACGTAGCAGTGCCTAAAGGTGTAGTTATGATATCACCTTCTGCAACATCTCCAGGATTAACTACACTAGATGATAATGGATATTTCTTTAGAACTGCTCCATCAGATGCTAGAGGTGGACAAATCCTAGCTGACATCACAAAAGATAGAGGTGTTAAGAGTGTTGCTATAACTTATACAAATAATGACTATGGAAAAGGTCTTGCAGATGTTTACGAAGCTGCAGTAAAAGCACATGGCATTAAAGTAACTACTGTTGCTGCTCACGAAGATGGTAAAGCAGATTATGCTGCTGAAGTTGCTACATTAGCTTCTGCAGGTGGAGATGCAATTGCTGTTATTGGTTACTTAGACCAAGGTGGTAAAGGTATTATACAAGGATCTCTAGACTCTGGAGCTTTTGATACATTTATTTTATCTGACGGAATGATCGGAGACTCATTAACAGATTCTTTTGGTAAGGCTTTAAATAAATCATTTGGTTCAATTCCAGGCTCAACTGGAAAAGGTGCAGGTGTATTTTCTAAAGTAGCCAAAGCTGCTGGAATTGACTCATCTGGTCCTTATACTGGAGAGTCTTACGATGCTGCTGCATTAATTACTTTAGCAATGCAAGCAGGTGGTAAAGCGGATAGAGCTGCAGTTCAAAAGAATGTAATGTCTGTAGCTAATGCTCCTGGAACTAAAATTTACCCAGGCCAACTTAAGAAAGCTTTAGACCTTTTAGCTAAGGGAAAAGCAGTTAACTACGAAGGTGCAACTGGAGTAGAATTTACTGAAGTTGGTGAAGCTTTTGGATCTTTCTTAGAAAAAGAAATCAAAGGTGGAAAATTTAAAACTAAAAAACAAAGATAATCTTTAATTTAAAACCCTAGCGTTCAACAACGCTAGGGTTTTTTTTTTCTAATATATCAGCCCTGATTGTTGCTAAAACAATTAAAATCATAAATGGAATACATATTAAATTCATCGTTTTCCAGTTTGTTAACGCTATAAAAATACCTGCTGATAAACTTCCCACAGCATGTATGGAATAAACTACAAAATCATTCAAGCCTTGCGCTTTAAATTTTTCTTCTTCCTTATAAGTTAAAACAAGCAAACTTGTTCCAGAAATAAATAAGAAGTTCCAACCTAATCCCAAGAATATTAAAGCAAACATATAGTTAAAAAAACTTTGGTCAAATGTACTTGCAATTAAAGTAATACTATAAAGAAATATACCTGAATAAATTATATTACTATGACCAAACTTTTTTATTAGATACCCAGTCAATAACGATGGAAGAAACATAGCAGCAACGTGAAATTGGATTACTATACTTGTTTTGGTTAAACTCATATTTTCCATTACATGCATACTAATAGGTGTCGCAGTCATTAAAAAAGTCATCACGGCATATCCAAAAGCTGATGCTGCTACCGCCTGAATAAACCTTGGTTGTGAGATTAATTCCAGCAATCCTCTTCCTTTATATTTTAAATTAGTTTGTATTTTAGATTTACTTTCATAAAACAAGAAAAGAATTGAAGGAATAAAAGTTAATAAAGCTAGTGCAAGATATGATCCAACATATAAATTTTCACTAAATAATTCTTTTGAATAATTTGCAAGACTTGGTCCTAAAAATGCTGAAATAATTCCACCAAATAATATTATAGAAATAGCTCTTGGTGCCATATCTTTTTGAACACTTTCGGCAGCGGCAAAACGATACTGATGGGTAAAAGCCATTCCAATGCCAATAAATAAATTTGCAAAACAAAATAAAACAAAATTTTGCTCAAATATTGAATACGCTGCTAAAATTGAAAATAGTGCATTTCCTAAAGCTGCTAATATAAAACCGTATTTTCTACCAATCATACTCATGACCTTGGTAGCTATAATTGCTCCTATCGCAATACCAACCACTGAAATTGACATCGGNAAGGTTGATAGAGATTTAATTGGACTTATTTGAGAGCCAATAATTCCACTCAAAAAAACTGTTACNGGAGCNGCTGTAAAACTAAAAATTTGACTTAGTGTTAATAAGAATAGGTTTTTATTCATCAAAAGATGTATTTATCACTTAAATACATNGCGAATGCTAAGGCCATTCCAAGTAAGATATATTTCATATTTTTTTTGTATTTATTTTTTCTGGAATTAATCCTTTTGGACGATATCTCATTATAACAAGTAGTCCAACACCAATCATCAAAAACCTAAAATATGGAGCACTTTCTATTAAATGAACCTTTAAAGCATTTGCTTCATCTAAATNTACCGTAAAGAAGTTAATCAAGAATAATGCGATTGGCCCTGCCTCAACCCACAAAAACCAAACTGCAAATCCACCTAATATTGCACCAAAATTATTACCTGTACCACCAACAATAACCATAACCCATATGACAAACGTATATCTCATTGGCCTATAACTGCCTGGGGTAAATAAACCATCATTAGTTACCATCATTGCTCCAGCTAAACCAACAATAGCCGATCCTAATATGAAAATTAGAAGATGTTCCTTAACAACATTTTTNCCCATGGCTCCCGCCGCTTCTTCATTATCTCTTATTGCTCTCATNTTTCTTCCCCAAGGAGAATAAAGAGCTTTTTGAGTTAANATTAANAAAATAATTACAACAGTGAGAAATAAACCTGTCATACATAGTTTTACATAAACTGAAGATGCATCTATAACTAACTGGTTAAGAATATCTTTTTTTTCTGAAACAGAGCTTATTAAATTTAATTTACCTTGATTTAATTTTTCAACTAAATTGATAAACCAAGGAGATGTTTGGAGATTTATTTCATACGGAACTGGTCTTTTTAATCCAATTACATTTTTTACACCTCTTGCTAACCAATCCTCATGCTTGATAATTGATACTACTATTTCTGCAATTAATAATGTAGCAATTGCAAGATAATCAGCTCTAAGACCAAGTGCAATTTTTCCAATTAAAAATGCTAAGCCAGCAGCAAAGAGACCTCCAACTATCCAAGAAAATAAAATTGGCATACCTAGGCCGCCTAGAAAACCTGTCTTTGCAGGATTGACGGCCTCTATTGCTTCGATTCCTGGAGAAGCAACAACTCTAATTAAAATTATACCAAGAATTATTACCAGTGCGACTAGNTAATTCTTATAATTCAGATTTTTATATTTTTTTAATATATATTTTACGACTAAAACTATTCCTAAAATTAAAATTAGACTGATGATCATATTAAATCCACCAGCACTCCAAGCTTCAGGAACTGGAGCAACAGATACCAATACTACAGCTAAGCCTCCTAAAGCGGTGTAGCCCATTATTCCAAAGTTTATTAAACCTGCATAACCCCACTGAATATTTGCTCCCATTGTCATCACAGCTGAAATTAAACAGTAGTTAAGTATTGAAAGAGCAATTGACCATGATTGAAAAATACCTACCAAAATAATTAAAATCATCATTATGGAATAAGCTGTAATTATATTTAAATATTTTCTCATATTTTTTTTCCCTCAAAAATACCAGATGGTCTAAAGAGTAAAACAATGACTAAAATCGAGAAGGAAACTGCAAACTTATAATCTGTAGATAATAATTGGACTAAAGAATCTGGTTCTAAACTTTCTGGTAATAAGTAGGTAAAAAACTTTTTATAAGCATAAGTTACAAAAATCTCAGCAAAAGCAATTACATATCCACCCAAAAATGCTCCGAATGGATTGCCAATTCCTCCAACTATAGCAGCAGCAAAAATTGGCAGCATGTTATTAAAATAAACAAATGGCTTATAACTTTTATCTAATCCATAAAGTACCCCTCCAACAGTAGCTAAAAAACCTGCTATAATCCAAGTGATCATCACAACTCTTTTAGGGTCTATACCTGATAATAATGCTAAATCTTCATTATCAGAATAAGCTCTCATACTAGTTCCTGTTTTAGTTTTGTTTAAAAACCAAAACAATATTGAAACTAAAACTATTGTAACAACTACAGTTATTGCTTGAGTAGATTTGATTGTTAAACCTTCATTTAACCCCGTCATCGCTTTAAATTCTGAAGCTTTTAAAATAAATTTTTCACCATCTAAAAATCTTCGATCAAATGGACCTATGATTATTCTAATAATAGCTTGTGTAACAAACATTACACCTACACTTACCATTGCAAGCTGAACAGGGGCGCTCTTTTTTACTCTATAATATTTAAAAACAAAGTTATCGATAAATAACATATATAAAATCATTGCAATAATAGCGAATGGGATTGTAAGTAATGCTGTTGGCAATATACCAAGACCAATTCCAATTGATTGAAAATAATAAGTCAATAATACAGCAAACATTGTTCCAAATGACATCATGTCTCCTGTTGCAAAATTTGCAAATCTCAAAACTCCATAAACCAAAGTTACAAAAATTGCACCTAATGCGAGTTGTGACCCATATGTAATTGCTGGAACAATTGTATAATTTAGTAGTAAGACTAATGCATTTAATAATTCCAATTTATCCTCCTAAAAACGATCTTCTTACTTCTGGATCGTTAAGTAATTCGTCTCCAGATCCTTCAAATTTATTTTCACCTGTGACCAAAACATAACCTCTATCAGAAATACTAAGAGCCTGTTTAGCATTTTGTTCAACCATTATTATTCCAACATTTGTCTCCTTAACTCTTAAAATATGCTGAAACAATTCGTCCATTACAATAGGTGATACCCCTGCTGTTGGTTCATCTAACATTAAAATTGATGGTTTGATCATAAGCGCTCTTCCCAATGCAACTTGTTGTCTTTGACCGCCAGATAGTTGACCAACAACTTGCGAACTTTTTTCTTTCAATATTGGAAATAAATCAAAAATTTCTTCTATAACTTTATTTATATTATCTTCTCTTAAGAAGGCACCTACTTCTAAGTTTTCCTTTACTGTTAATTCTGCAAAAACATTTTTAGTTTGTGGAACAAATGAAATACCTTTTTTTACTCTATCTTGTGGAGAAAGTTTTGAAATATCTTCCCCATCAATTAAAACAGATCCTGATTTTAAATTTAATAATCCAAGCATTGCTTTCATTGCAGTAGATTTTCCAGCACCATTTGGTCCTAAGATTGCAACTATTTCCCCTTGGTCAACTTTTATTGTACAAGAATTAATAATATCTGGGCCTTGTCCGTATCCAGCTGTCATTTTATTCCCTTCAAAAAAAGACATTAATAAATATCCTTATTAATCTTAGTTCCNCGTCCTAAATAACTATCAATTACTTTCTCNTTTTTTTTGACTTCTTCTGAGGTTCCTTCNAACAAAACTGAGCCTTCNGACATAACAATTACTGGATCNCACATTCTNCTTATAAAATCTATATCATGTTCGATCATACAAAATGTATAACCNTTTTCTTTATTTAATCTTAAAATTGCAGTACCCAAATCTTTTAANAAAGTTCTATTAACACCAGCCCCAACCTCATCTAATAAAACAAGTTTAGCATCAACCATCATTGTTCTTCCTAATTCNAGCAATTTCTTTTGACCNCCTGATAAATTNCCCGCAAGTTCATTTGCTAAATGTTTTANATTTAAAAANTCAATAACTTNTGATGCTTTATTTTTTATTTTTTGCTCTTCTTTTTCAACAAGTTTTGGATTTATTAATGCNGTNACTAAATTTTCNCCAGACTGGTCACTTGGTACCATCATTAANTTTTCTAAAACAGTTAAATTNGTAAACTCATGNGCAATNTGAAANGTTCNAAGTAANCCCTTAGAAAATAGCTCNTGNGANGGTATATTTGTTATATTTTCATNATTAAATACTACANTTCCNTTTGANGATTTTAAATTTCCTGCNATTAAATTAAATAANGTTGTTTTGCCTGATCCATTAGGTCCAATTATTCCTGTTATTGATCCTTTTTTTATTTTTAAAGAACAATTATTTACNGCNGCTAGTCCACCAAAATATTTTGAAACCTTATCAACNTATAAAATTTCATTTTTACTCATTTTTTANTTTGTTTTTTTTAATCTTTTTAGAACTTTTTCAGCTGTTTGATTTAAAGATTTATAAAAACCTAATTTTTTTAATTCATTTACAGATTGTTCATTTAATCCCTTAGGTGTTTGAGATTCTTTTACAAGTCTTTTTAAATCTTTTGATTTTTTAAAAGCATCTTCTGAAAGAGCAACAAATAATGAGGTAATATATTTTTGAGCATTTTCTCTCTTAACTCCTTTTTTAATAAGCCATAAGGAAAGTGTTTGTAGAATTTCGTAAAATGGCGCCATCATTGATGACGTTGTCCAAAAGTTTAAAGATAAATCTTCTTTTTTAATTTCTATTACATCCCCTAATTTATTAAAAAAATTTTTAACTTTTTTATTTGGGGGGTATATAGGCACTGGTCCTTTCTTAATTGAAATTGGAGGTAGGGGAATAGCTCTAACTATATTTGCTTTAACTTTTATAAGTTTTTTCAAATCGTTCATTTTGATAGTTGATATAAAACTTATTATTGTATGCCCTCTCTTAAACTTAATTTTTTTTAATATTTTATTTCCGACTTTTGGAGTTATCGCTAAAAAAATCCAGTCTGAATTATCTATGATTTCTTGATTATTTTCTATTACAAAAATTTTTTTATTTTTTTTACTCAATTCTTTTGAAATTTTAAAATTTCTTCTTGAAATACATATTTTTGAAAATTTTAATTTTGAACTTAGCAAACCATTGATGACTGCTTTGGTAATTTGTCCACTTCCTATAAAACCTAGTCTCATTTAGTCATTTCTATAAGAGTTATTATGATAAATCATCCAAAAAAAAAGCCCTCCGAGGAGGGCTTTAATTTTAAAATTTAAATAAACAGTTATTTATTTAGAATACTTTTCCTATTGAAAATCTTAAAGAAGTTGCATCAACATCAGCGTCAACTTTGTTATTTACGCCGTCTGTGTCTGACGAACCTTTTAAAGTAATATCATCATAATCAGTATGAGCTAATTCAGCTCTTAAAAAAGTTCCCTTTGGCAAATCTCTGTCAAAACCAATTGATATCATTGTACCATTTACAGATTTATTTCCGTAAGTAGTACCTGTAGCTAAGTTTTCAGTTGTTTCTATATCAGCATCAACATAACCAAGTTTTAAGAAAGCAGCTTTTACTGGAATTCTAAGATAAATCGTTTGATGACCACTAACTACAGCAGATGCTTTGTTAGTTCCACCATTATCAGCTGTATCATCAGTATCTATATCAACCTTAGTTTTTGATTTACTTCCAATGTCTGCATCGCTTGGAATGAAATCAACACCTATACCTAAACCTGCATCACTTGTAATTTCAAAGAAAAGTGATGGAACAATAACACTCTCCGATACGTCAGCTGAAGTCTTATCGCCATTGGATTTCATTGTCTCAGTACCTGATGACTCAAAGTTAGTAAAGGCAGCTGTAACACCTATTTTTCTCTCTACAGAATTTGCAGAAAAACAAATAAGAATTAATCCAAGTATACTTGTTATTAATTTTTTCATATTATTTCCTTATTTATGTCTTTTTTGTTAATTAACAGACCGTTATTAACAAATAAAAACTATATAGTACATAACTTAGTAACTAACCTAAAAGTTGAAAAAATACAAAAATACAGTAAAATCAACGTTTTCTTGTTGCAATTATATCACTTATTTTAATAATTTTGCATTAAAGCTATAATAAGTGCAATTATCAGTAGAGCACTAGCAGAAATTTTGTTTATTGTTTTGGGATTCGCTTTAATCCAATATATTAATTTATTTGCAAGTATTGCATAACCCATAAGGGATAAAAAATCTAAAATAACATAAGTAATAATCAAAATAAAAAATTGAGCGATATAATTACCTTGAAAGTCAATAAATTGTGGAAATATAAAGGGAAAAAACATCCAGGCCTTTGGACTAGTTCCAGCAATAATGAAACCATCATTAAAAAAAGATAAATTATTTTTTTTAGCTATTTTTAAAGATTTTGGTTTATTTAAATTAGAATTATATAAATCATAAGCTAAATAACACAGATATATAATTCCAGCCCACTTAAAGATCTTTAAAAATATGGGATTATCTAAAAAAAATGAGCCAATAACAAAAATTACTAAAGTTGCTTGAATTATATTGGCCATAATATCTCCTAAAGCAGTCCATATACATTTTTTTACTCCATAATTAATTGAATTAGAAATAATGACTATTCTTGGTGTTCCAGGAGTTATAAATAAGAACAAGATAATTTGTAAAAATAAAAAGAATTCTAAAGGGAGCATTTAAGGGATAGTCCTAAAAAACCGGGAGCTAAAGATGGCTAGATAGGACTATCTAAATGAGAATATAGCACATGTTTTAAAAAAGTCATAAATGATTTATTTAAAATATTAAAAATTTTTATGAAAAAAAGTCACAGACCCCAAACAAAAGTCAAAAATCCAGAGCCAAATCAACAGAGTCCAGATTGGGTTATATGGGCAGCCTGGGCGGATAGGATAACTTTTGAGGATATTAAAAAAATCTCTGGAAAGACAGAAAATGAGGTGATCAAAATTATGAGAAAAAATCTCAAACCTTCATCTTTTCGACTTTGGAGAAAAAGGGCGAAAAATCAAAGTATAAAACATAGAAAAAAATTTGAGATAACAAGGAAAGAAATAAGAAGAAAAATTAAAAAAAATGACTATATATAAGATATGAAATCTATAGTGATGTATACAGGTCCGTCATGTAACTTTTGTGACGCAGCAAAAAGGTTATTAGTCAGAAACAATGCCACTTTTACAGAAATTGATATTGCTTCAAAAGAAGGTTTAATGGAAGAGATGATTCAAAAAGCTAATGGAAAAAGAACAATACCTCAAATATTTATTGATGATAAACATATAGGCGGCTACCAAGAACTAAGAGAACTTGAGAAACAAAATAAGCTACTTGAATTAATAAATTAGATTTTTACTTGATATCGATACTGACTAAAGGTTCTTCTGGGTACATAGAACAAACATCAGTTTCCGCATCAAGTCTAAAGGCGCCAACTGCATCATTTGTTTTAAATTTAACCTTTATTAAAGGTGCCTTAAATTTTACTGTATAAGGATTTGCCAATTGGTAAATCATAGCTGCTGTAGAACCTGAAACTGTCATTGATGTTGCAAATTGTGGAGATGAGTAGTCCATGTCAATATTTGATGAACCAACATCGCCATCTCTTGTACCATCTGTAGCACCATAACTTCCTGTATTCGACAAAAACATTGATGTTGAAACTGCTGATCCGGTCAGTTTACCAACTAAAAGCTGAGTTGCGCCAGCGTCAGTACCACCATCAGTCATACAATCACCATT
>NZKC01000014.1 GCA_002692475.1 Candidatus Pelagibacter sp. | reverse complement strand
ATATGAGATTTAATATTATAATAAGATCAATTTTAAATTTTAAAAAGACGTCAGAAGTGTCAGCTGCATCTGGAGTTGTCCTGGACAGCTCATCAAAAAAAGAATTTAATGAAAATTTCATAAAAGCCAAATCTTTATTAGAACTTTATAAATGATTTATATTATAGATCACAAAGATTCATTCACTTGGAACGTCGTTCACCAATTTTCAAAATTTGATGAAGTGTATTGCTCGAATTATGATCAAATTAATCAAAAAAAAATTAAACAAAGTCATACAATAGTTTTATCACCTGGCCCTGGCTCACCTAAGGACTACCCTTTAACTTCTAAAATTTATAGAGATTACAAAGGAAAGAAAAAAATAATTGGAGTTTGTTTAGGATACCAGCAAATACTATTTAGTGAAAAAGGGAAGATCGTTCAGCAAAAAAGAATTTTTCATGGATATCAATCAAAAATTAAAATTACTTCAGAGAGTGAAATTTTTAAAAAAAATAAAACATTTTACGTTGGAAGATATCATTCGTTAAAGTTATATGAGCCTTACAAATCAAAAGATATTAAAATTACTATGAGATGTTCCAAAACTAATATAGCAATGGGTTTTGAAGATATTAAAAATAATGTATATGGATTTCAGTTTCATCCTGAATCTTTTTTAACAAAAAATGGTGACCTTATTATTAAAAAAATCTTATCAGCATAAAGATCATAAAGAAATAAAATTTAATGATCTTTGGAATGCACATGGTGTCTTTACAACTATGCGTGTAGTTGGAAAAAATAAAAAGATTTTGTTCTTTAAAGAACATATAGACAATTTAATTAAATCATTAAAAAATTACGGACTAAATAGAAAAGATCTTAAAAAAACTATTCTTAGACTTATTAGAACTAATTTACCTAATATGAAAAATTTTGATCACCTATTTAGAGTTGCGGTAAATAGTAAAATGATTTCGATATCGCTTCGAAAAAGAAATAAATCAAAGTTAAATTTTAAGTTAAAACTTTTGGATTATAAAAGAGTAGATCCACAACATAAAAATCTTAAATATAAAAAAATTCTAACATTTTTAAAAAAACTAGATAATAGAGAATATGATGTAGCATTACACAAAAATAAGAAATTTTTAGAAACTGGGACATCTAATTTATTATTTGTTCAAAATAAAAATATATTCTCTCCCAAAACTAGTTTCTATAGTGGAACAACCTTCAAATTTTTTAAGAAAAAGATTAAAATTACTTTAAAAGATATTAAATTAAAGGATGTTAAGAATTATGAAGAAATAATTTTAATAGGATCTGGTAAAGCTGTAACATCTGTGGCAAAAATTGAAAAACTTCACTGGAAAAGAAAAAGTTTTGAGATTTTTCATAAACTTAAAAAAATTTATAATAAACAACTTTAAATTATGAGAGANCCAAATAACCCATGCTTGTTTTGTAATATTAAAAAAAAGGATATAATTTTTGACAATAGTTATGCATATGTAAGTTTTGATAGTTATCCAGTTTCAAAATTCCATTCTTTAATTTTTCCAAAAAGACACATAGAAAACTTCTTTGAATTAAATGACAATGAGCTTTTAGCGTGTAATGATTTGATTAATAAAATTAAAAATAAAGTACAAGCAGATGATAAAACAATAAAAGGTTTTAATATTGGATCGAACTTAGGAAAAGTAGCTGGCCAATCTATTATGCATTGTCATATTCACCTGATTCCCAGAAGGGAAGGTGATGTTGACAATCCACAAGGTGGTGTAAGGGCTGTAATTCCAGCAAAACAGCATTATACTAGAAAAAAGTAAATAATTTCTTAATTTCTACAACTTTAAAATGTGTCTATATCACTGTTGAACTAAAACTTTATCTGTATTAGAAAGTTCAGAATAATATGATTACAATAAACCCATTTTCTCAACTCACAGAAACAATTCCATCTATAGCATTACAATCTTTTGTGCTGGTAATGGTTGGATTAGTTGCTGCTGGAACGATATTAGATATTATTCATAAAAAAAATGTAAAATATTTTTTCAATAATGCAAAAAAAGCAAAACAAAATGCAACAAGAGANCTAGGATCAGGTGAACGAATAGCTATTATTGGNAAAACAATTGTNCACGATATTGGNACAACNGCAGAATTAGGAATGGGAAAAAGAAGAGTGGCTCATGTCTTAGGAATGTACGGAACTATTTTATTTTGGGCTGGGTCAGCAGTTATGATTTTTTGTTATTCTTCAACTAACGCAGAGACACCAACTTTTTGGCCAGCAATTTGGCACATAGGTGCTTTTATGACATGTGTTGGTGGATTTTGGTTTTGGTTTTTTTTAAGAGTGGATGTAGCCTCAGAAGCAAATTCAGTTTTTAGAATCATTAAAGCAGATTTATTTGTTTTAGCCCTTTTGGCATCATCTTTATTTGGTTTGTTATGGTCATTTTTTCAAGCTAAAGGATTGTTTGGATGGGACACTTTATTTCTAGTCCTATTTGCAGTTTCAAATATAGTTCTTTTTGGAGGGGTATATTGGTCTAAATTTGCTCATATGTTTTATAAACCAGGTGCAGCAATTCAAAAGAATTTGGCTGAGGCAGACGGTTCAAGAGATAACTTGCCAGCGCCTGCAGACGCACCAGAGCAATTTGGTCTAGGAATTAAAAGAGAGCAACCTAAACATTATTAATATGATAAAAATAAAAGGAAAAAAATAAATATGTCAACTTTTGTATACATGACTAGATGCGATGGATGTGGACACTGCGTAGATATTTGTCCGTCAGATATTATGCATATAGANGAAACTATAAGAAGAGCCAAAAATATTGAACCAAATTTTTGTTGGGAATGTTATTCGTGTGTTAAAGCCTGCCCTAATCATGCAATTGATGTAAGAGGCTATGCAGACTTTGCTCCAATGGGACATAGCGTAAGAGTTAGAAGAGAAGAAGAAAAAGGAACGATCTCATGGAGAATAAAATTTAGAAACGGAACAGAGAAAAACTTTGTATCACCAATTACCACAAAGCCTTGGGGTAAATTTATTCCTAAACTTGCAGAAGCTGATACACCAAACCAAGGTGAGATTAATTCACAAATACTTTATAACGAACCTCATGGATTAAACACAAATCAAGANTTACCTACAGTAGATAAAAGCAAATTTAAAAAAGGGGTTTACTATTAATGCCAAAGTCTAAAACAGTATACGAAGATTGTGATGTTCTAGTAGTCGGTGGAGGAATGGCAGGTACAGGTGCTGCTTTTGAAGCGAGACATTGGGGAAGAGATTTAAAAATTATTTGCGTTGAGAAAGCTAANATAGATAGAAGTGGAGCTGTTGCNCAAGGTCTTTATGCAATCAATTGCTATATGGGAATGCAATGGGGTGAAAATCAACCAGAGGATCACGTTCGTTATGCAAGAAATGATTTAATGGGTCTTGTTAGAGAAGATTTAGGTTATGACATGGCTCGTCATGTAGACTCTACTGTCCATATGTTTGATGAATGGGGTCTTCCAATGATGAAGAATAAGGAAACTGGGAGATATCAAAGAGAAGGTAAATGGCAAATAATGATTCATGGAGAAAGTTACAAACCTATAGTAGCTGAGGCAGCAAAAAAATCTGCTGATAAAATTTACAATAGAATAATGGTTACTCATTTACTAATGGATGAAACAAAAGAAAATAGAGTAGGTGGAGCTGTTGGGTTTAATATGAGAACAGGAGATTACCACGTATTTAGATCAAAAACTGTAATTGTAGCAGCTGGAGGAGCGTCACATATTTTTAAACCAAGATCAGTAGGTGAAGGAATGGGAAGAACTTGGTACGCACCATGGTCGAATGGATCAGCTTATGCACTTCCAATTGCAGCTGGAGCTAAAATGACTCAAATGGAAAATAGAATTGTATTATGTAGATTTAAAGATGGATATGGTCCAGTTGGAGCATATTTTTTACATCTAAAAACCTATACACAAAATGCTAATGGTGAAAATTATGAAAAAAAATGGTACGAACAAACAAAAGAGTTAGTAGGAGAGTACATTGATCACCATCCAACACCTACTTGTTTAAGAAATCATGCATTTGTACAAGAAGTAATGTCAGGTAACGGACCTATACACATGGTAACAAAAGAAGCTTTTCAAGATCCACATCTGGAAACAGTTGGATGGGAAAATTTCTTAGGAATGACAGTAGGGCAAGCGGTTGTATGGGCTTCACAAAATATTGATCCAAAATATACTAATCCTGAACTTACTACATCGGAGCCATATGTTATGGGATCACACGCAACATGCTCAGGTGCATGGGTAAGTGGACCTGAAGACTTATCTCCACCAGAGTATTTCTGGGGATATAATAGAATGTTAACTGTAGAAGGCTTATTTGGTGCTGGAGATACTGTAGGTGGTAGTGCTCATAAATTTTCATCTGGTTCTTTTACTGAAGGAAGATTAGCTGCAAAAGCAGCGGTAAAATATATTGAAGACAAAAAAGCTAAAGATTTAACGGTTTCTGANAAACAGTGCGAAGATTTTAGAGAGGTTATCTATAAACCACTTGAAAACTATACGGTNGGTAGAAATGAAATAACTGGAGGAACAGTCTCTCCAAGCTATATTTCTCCAATTCAAGGTCTTCAAAGACTTCAAAAAATAATGGATGAGTATGTTGGCGGTATTACGGTAAATTATATGACAAATGAAAATTTACTTAAAAAAGGCTTAGAGTTGTTAGACTGGTTAACTGAGGATTTAGAAAATGTTGGTGCNGAAGACTATCATCAACTTATGAGAGCGTGGGAATTAAAACATAGAACGTTAACTTCTCAATGTGTGACTGAGCACACTTTATTTAGAAAAGAAACACGTTGGCCTGGTTACTATTATCGAGGTGATTATATGAAACTTGATGATGAAAATTGGCATTGTTTAACTGTTTCAAGACGTGATCCTAAAACAGGCAAGTTTACAATGGAAAAACAACCTGTTTACCACATAATAGACGAAAAAGAGAAAAAGCAAGCTTCTTAGAATTTTAAACATATCATGAGCTTAATTGAAAAGTCAGATGAGGATATCATCAAAATTGCGGAACCTATCTGGAATAACTTAATAAAATCTTCAAATATTAAAGATTATGGAGGTTTTACGAAAGATTTCTCATCTCAAATGCTTTACGGAGCTAACGAAGTTGAGTTAGGTAAGCAGTGGGCTAATAACGAATTAATATCTACCCTAAAAGAAAACTGTAAACCTCTTGGTTGTCTTAGAAGGGGTATCTATGTGACTGTGATTTATAAGCAAAATAGCACCAAAATTGCTGGAGACTTTATTGGTAGACTTGTATTAGGAGAAGAGGATGGAAGCATTAAAGTTTTTGGAGCNACNATCTTTTAAAAAAATATTTCAATCATAACAATTTAAACTTGCAAAACTGGGTGTAATCGTGCTATTTCGCAGTTATGCTTAATAATTTAAATATAAAAAAAATTTTTAAGCACATACCCCAAGATTTTATTTCATTTAACTCTAAAATTGTAGTTTACGTAGGTTTGATAGCTTATTGGGGTGTAATATTAGTGGGGACTTTTCTCCAAATTATTTAGTTATTCTTAATGGAATACTTTCTTCCAATTGCAGAAGTATATGTAAGTTTACCTTTAATCTTTATTTTAAGTTTAGTAGTTGGAATATTATCAGGTTTATTTGGTGTAGGTGGTGGATTTTTAATGACTCCATTTCTAATTTTTATGGGTATTCCACCAGCNTATGCAGTTCCAAATGAAGCTAATAATATTTTAGGTACATCTATATCTGGATCAACAACTCATTATTTAAAAGGTACTTTAGATTATAAGATGGGATTGATGATAGTTGTTGGTGGCGCTGCAGGAACNATTCTTGGAATTTTAACTTTTACATATTTTAAAGATATAGGAAAAATTAATATCGTAATTTCTTTATCTTATATGTATATACTTGCAATAATTGGAACCTTAATGCTTGTTCAAGGCATCACTGAGATAGATAGAGCAAGAAAAAAAATAGTTGTCAAAAAAAAATTACATCAACACTATTGGATACATGGCTTACCANTAAGAATGAGGTTTAAAAAATCTAAATTATACGAAAGTGCATTTACGCCAATTATAATAGGACTGATAGTTGGATTTATTGCTGCAATAATGGGTATTGGTGGTGCATTTATTCTTGTTCCAGCTATGATTTATATAATTGGAATGCCAACTAAATTAATACCAGGNACATCATTATTTGTAACAATTTTTGTTAGNGCTATTGTGACTATTCTTCATGCATTTAATTATGGATCTATAGATTTAATTTTAGTTACAGTTTTAATTTTAGGTTCAATTTTAGGAGTTCAAGTTGGCCAAAAGATTGGAGAAAAGGTTGATAGCTCACAATTTAAAACAATATTAGCAGTTCTTTTACTTTTGGTTGGTATAGCAGTTGCTTATGACTCATTTTTTGCAGATCATTCTGCAAGGGAGATGCAAAGTAAAGGTGCTGAGTCTTTAACACCTCTAGCTATATTTGTTAAAGATTTATTAAACGATGCTCCAATTTTATATGGAATGTTTTCAATTGTTTTAGCGCTTGTATTAGGTGTTGGTGCGGCAATTATAAGAAGATTTTTATCAAATTTAAAGAAGAANTANGTACATACACCGCCACCTGCTTCACAAAAGTAATTTAAATTTAATANAATTTTGGTAATNAGAANNATGAAAAAATTTTTAGTATTANTATTTTGNATTTTAAGTTTTCAAGTNTCCGCAATGGANAAGAAAACTACTTTTGATAAAGATTTATTTNAAAAAGCNCAAGATGATGGAAAAGTAGTAGTTGTAAGTTCTTGGATTAAGTATTGTAGCTCATGTGCTGGACAAATGAAAATTTTACAGAAAGCAGAGAAAGATTTTGAAAATATCAAATATTTTTCATTTGAAGTAACGAACAAAGAAATTTCTAATCTTTTTAAAGTTGAATATCAAACNACNCTTCTNATATTTAAGAATAATGAGGAAATTTATCGAAGTATCGGAGAGACTAGTAAAGAANANATATATAAAGCTATTGAGTCTTCAATATAAGATTTTAAGCACTTCTATATAATTTAGTCATAACAAATTCTTTATGACCTAATGCTTCTGCACAGGTTAATCTTCCATTTGCAACTCTTATAGTTGATTTAATGAGCTCATCTCCAGCTTGGTCTAAATTCATTTGTCGTGACAGTATTTTTGAAACATCTACATCAATATGTTCGCTCATAGTTTTAGCTGTTAATGGATTTGCAGTTAGCTTAATAACTGGCTCAATAGGATTTCCGATTATATTACCTTGTCCAGTTGGGAAAAGATGAATATTGAAACCACCAGCTGCTTGTAGAGTAACACATTCTGCAGCAGCAGATGAGGTGTCCATAAAATATAAACCTTTGCCTTTTTTTGGTTCTTCTGCAGGCTCAAGTACATCAATAAACTTTAAGTTACCAATTTTTTGAAAGTTTCCAAAAG
>NZKC01000013.1 GCA_002692475.1 Candidatus Pelagibacter sp. | reverse complement strand
ATTTTATTTTTAATTATTTATTTTTTTCTAATTTATCCAAAGCTATCATTTATTACCTTTTTGCCTTTCATTTTTATTACTATTTTTACATCTTTAATATTCATTTTATCAAAGCGGGAAAATCTTGATGAATATAATAATTGTTTGGAAAATGTAGGAAATATTGAAGTTATTAAGTAGCCTTTATCCTTGGTAATGAATAAAAGTCAGCTGTATCNATNTTNGANGAATGTTCTCTTCTCATATTCCANTTTTTGTAAACACCTGCGCTTGCAAGACTTAATGTAGATCTTCCATAACGGTAATTTGTATTATCCATTGATCTCATCAATCTATTTATTTTTTCATCTTTTTCAGATGAGAATAAATTTTCCTTATTGTTTTCATTTGATAATCCNGTTAGCATCACACCTGCTTTTTGGTATCGACAGCCATGTCTAAAGATATCTTCTAANATTGAAACTGCAGCTGTAACGGTTTCAATACTATTATTTGTTGCTATTGGAAAATCAATTGTTTTTGAATTTGAATAGTAACCAAAGTTTCTTTGGAAGGGACTTGTTCTAACAAAAACTGTTATTGCTTTTGCAACTAAATTTTCTGATCTGATTTTTTCAGATGCATTTAAGCAGTAATTTGCAACTGCTTCTTTCAGTTCTTGAAAATGTTCAACTCTTTTTCCAAATGAACGAGATACAACACAACTCTTTCTTTTTGATTGTGTCGTTTCTAAATCAATACATGGAATACCTCTAAGCTCCATAGCTGTTCTTGAACTTAAAACATTTGAACATTTTTTAATCCAAGTATTTGATTTATTTTTTAACTGCTTGGCGTTATAAACTCCNTGTTTTTGATAAAATTTAGTTAACTGTCTTCCAACTCCCCATACNTCATTTATTTCGATTTTTTCTAATATCGGATCAATATTTTCTATGCCTATTAGGCTAGTCACACCTGATTTCTTTTTCTTTGCTATATGATTTGCAATTTTGCTTAAAGTTTTTGTTTTTGCTATACCAATACTGGTTGGAATACCAGTCCATTGCAAAACAGTATTTCTAATTTCTTTTCCAACTTCTTCAATTTCTTTATCTGAAAAGTTCGATAAATCCATAAATGCNTCATCAATAGAATAGACNTCTATATCAGAATTAAATCTTTTAAGTGTTCTCATTACNCTTCTGGATAGGTCACCATAAAGAGAGTAGTTTGATGAAAAAACATNAACATTATTTTTTATNATAATATTTTTTGCTTTAAAGTAAGGNTCTCCCATTTTGATACCTAATGCCTTTGCTTCATTAGATCTTGAAATAATGCAGCCATCATTATTAGATAGAACTACAACAGGTTTTTTTCTTATTTTTGGATTAAATAATCTTTCACAAGAAACATAAAAAGAATTACAATCAATCAGNGCTATTTTTTTAGTAAACTGAGTGGATGACATAAGTTACAACTCCCCAAATAAAAATATCTTCTTCTTCATTAATTAAAATTCTATCTTTAAAATTTTTAGATCCTGATGTTAGAAATTTTTTATCTCTTTCCTGNACAAAACTTTTAACAACTAATTCATCATGCACNTTTGCAATCACAGTTGAAAAATTTCTAGGTGTTAAGCTTTTATCAACGACCAATATATCTCCATCATTAATACCAACATCAGTCATGGATTTCCCCTGAACTCTAATTACAAAAGTTGCTGGAACGTTTTTTATTAAGTGAACATTTAGATCAATATCCTCTTCAATATAATCAGTTGCAGGAGATGGAAAACCAGCTCCAGCTTTATGTAAATAATAAGGTATCGTTAGCTTCATAAATGTTCTTATTTTGTTCTTATTATTATATTACTTATTCAATAGTGTCAAATAGGTTGTATTTTGAGTCTGTAACTGAATCAAAAGTGAATCAAAACGTGAACATTTAAAACTATATAGGGTGTAGTTGTGGATAAGTATCACCAAAGGTAGCGTCAAAATAAAAATGCAAAGGAATATTACATGGTGTATTCAATAATAAGATTATGAAAAAACTATCATGTCATTGTGGGGGAGTAGAAGCAGAGGTTACAGTTCCTGATAAAGGGTTTGAAAAAGTTTTACGTTGCAATTGCTCTATGTGTAAAAAAAAAGGTTACATTATAGGAGTAGTTGGACCTGATGATTTTAAGTTAACAAAGGGAAAAGAACTTTTAAAGCTTTATCAATTTTATACAAAAACAGCTAAACATTATTTTTGTAAAGTTTGTGGTATTCACACTCATAATAGACCACGTATTAACCCAAAGATATATGGAATTAATATCGCTTGTGTAGAAGGTATAAATCCTTTTGAAATAGAAAATGTTCCAGTAAACGATGGGCAAAATCATCCTTTAGACCAAAAAAAATAATTTCAATGCAATCAGTTACCGAGTGTTATTCAAAAGTAAAAAAAGACTGCTTTAGATATATAGCTTCTCAAGAAACAAGAACTGAAAAGTTTAAAAATAAAGATAAAATGATTAAGTCATTTCTAATACCAGTTTCTTTTTATATAGCAAATAGAGCAAATAAAGAAAAAACAATGATTGTAGGGCTTGCAGGAGGTCAAGGAACTGGAAAAACTACAATTTCATCAATCATTAAAATGATTTTAGAGAAATATTTCAAATTTAATGTTTTTAAAATATCGATTGATGATTTTTATAAAACGAGAAAAGATAGACTGAAATTATCAAAAAATATTCATCCTTTACTAATGACAAGAGGAGTACCGGGCACACACGATATAAAGTTAATAGTAGATTTTTTTAAAAAAGTCTTAAAGAGAAAATTCTCGCCAATATCATTACCTAAATTTGATAAATCTATAGATGATAGAGTTANAAGACAAAACTGGTATAAAATTAAAAAAAAACCAAATATTGTAATTTTAGAAGGATGGTGTGTTGGTTCATCTGCNCAAAAATTAAAAAATTTAANAAAACCAATAAANTCCTTAGAAAAAAATATGGATCAAAAATTAAAATGGAGAAAATATGTAAACAATCAACTTAATAGTCAATATAAAACTATGCACAAAATGTTTGATAGTTTTTTATATTTAAAAGCAAAAGATTTTAGTTTATTAAGAAGGTGGAGGCTTAAACAAGAAAAAAAACTTTCTTTAAAAAATAAAAATAAAAAAAATTCCAAAATTATGAGCAAAAATGAAGTTTTAAATTTTATGATGACTTATCAAAGAATTACAGAACATATGTTTAAGGAAGTACCTAAATTTGCATCAATGGTTTTGACATTAAATCAAAATCACCAAATAAAAAATATAAAATATAAAAAATGAAAATAATAATTATATTTTTGNTAACATTTTTTTATACAATTAATTTATATGCTATAAATTTGTCCGAGGCTTTATCAATAGCCTATAAAAAAAATCCTGAATTGAATGCAGAAAGAGAAAATATAAATGCATCTAAACAAGATTTAAATATTTCTAAAAGTGAATTTTTGCCATCAGTAACGCTCTCTGGAACAAAAAAGAGCCAAGAAACATCTAAACTAACCAATCAAGATGGAAGCAGTGCAAGAATTGGAGATGTCAATCCCGAGACTAAATCTATTAAAGTAGAACAAAAAATTTTTCAAGGATTTGGTGGAGTTGCTGATTATCAAAAAAATAAAATTGGTTTAGCNGTTGCTGATGCAAANCTTCTTCANGTAGAGCAAAATACNTTACTTAAAGCTGTTGATGCTTTTTCCGGTGCAATATTTGCAAACGAAAAATATTCTATCTATCAACAAAATNTTAACTTAATCGAGAGACAAGTTGAAATGGATCAAATAAGACTTGATAGGGGCCAAGTTAGTTTAGCTGATTTAGCACAATCAGAATCCTCTTTAGCTGAAGCTGAAGCTAAGTTTATACAAGCAAAAAATGACGTTGTTACAGCAAAATTAAATTATGAGAATATAATTGGCCCTATTAGCGATACTTTTGAATTGGAAAAAAATATCATTATGGATTTAAAAATTCCACTTTCATTAGATAAAGCTATCAACATGTCAAAAAACTCAAATCCTGATTTAACAATTTCAAAATTGGAGTTTGATCAATCACAGAAAGATGTTCTGATTGCTCAATCAGATTTATCACCTTCAGCATCTTTATCGTTTGAAACAACTGAAACAGATGATTTAAGCACAACATATGATCAACAAGATAAAGAAACTTTGGAAGCAAAAATTTCATGGCCAATATTTTCTGGAGGAAAGAATTATGCAAGTCTTTCAAAGTCCAAAAATTTAAGAAACAGAAAAAAATTACTTTATGAGAATGCAATTAAAATGAATGACACAAACGTAGCGAGTGCATGGTCAAATCTTCAATCATCAAAAAGCGTTCTTGAAGCTGTGAAACTTCAAGTTAGGGCAGCTGAAATTGCAAATGAGGGAATAACAGCCGAATACGAAAGTGGCCAAGGAAGATCAACATTNGATGTATTACAGTCTAACTCTATATTACTTAACGCAAAAGTTAGTCTTGCTAATTCTGAAAGAGATTTCTTACTTTCTCAATTTAAACTTCTCAAATCTGTTGGAATTTTAAATGCTCGTTATTTGACTTTTAATTAAAAACCCCATTTTTCTTAACTTTATTAAGAGATAAAATATATTTCTTGCCAATGAGAACAAAATGTGTACATTTAAATACATGATTCGAGTGTTAATAAATGAAAAAAAAAGAGGCAAAAATGACAAAAAATAACTTAAAAGTGGTGAAATCCACAAAAGATAAAGATTTGGAAAATAAAGAAAAAAATAAGGCATTAGACGCAGCTATCAGTCAAATTACAGATAACTTTGGGAAAGGCTCTGTAATGAAGCTTGGCCAGAGAAGAGCTATGGATATAGAGTCTGTTTCCACAGGTTCTCTAAGCTTAGATTTGGCATTAGGTATTGGTGGACTACCAAAAGGAAGAATTGTAGAAGTTTACGGTCCAGAATCTTCTGGAAAAACAACTTTAGCTTTACAAGTAGTTGCTGAAGCTCAAAAAGCTGGTGGAATATGTGCATTTGTTGATGCAGAGCATGCTTTAGATCCAGTATATGCAAAAAAATTAGGCGTAAACACAGAAGAATTATTAATCTCTCAACCAGACGCTGGTGAGCAAGCACTAGAGATAGCAGATACACTTGTTAAGTCTGGCTCTATTTCTGTAATAGTTATTGACTCAGTTGCAGCATTAACGCCAAGAGCTGAAATTGAAGGAGAAATGGGAGATCACCATGTAGGACTTCAATCAAGATTGATGAGTCAGGCTTTGAGAAAATTAACTAGCTCAATATCGAACACAAACACAATGATGATTTTTATTAACCAAATCAGAATGAAAATAGGTGTAATGTTTGGAAGCCCTGAAACAACATCAGGTGGAAATGCTCTTAAATTTTATTCATCAGTAAGAATGGACATAAGAAGAATTGGTGCCATTAAAGATAAAGATGAAATTATTGGTAACTCAACGAGGGTTAAAGTTGTAAAAAACAAGGTAGCACCGCCATTCAAAGTTGTAGAATTTGACTTAATGTATGGAAAAGGAATAAGCAAAGTAGGTGAATTAGTAGACCTTGGCGCAAAAGCTGAGATAGTTGAAAAGTCAGGTGCTTGGTATGCTTACAAAGGTGAGAAAATTGGACAAGGAAGAGAAAATGCCAAACTCTACTTAGAACAGAATCCTAACGTAGCAGCAGAGATTGAAATGGCAATAAGGGAAAAAGCTGGAGTGATCTCAAAAAAAATTGAGGGAAACCCACTTGATCCAGAAAAAGCTGCAAAAGATCAAATAGAAGACCCAAAAGTGGAAACTAAAGAAGAAAAAGTTCCACCAAAAAAGAATTAGTTAAAAGTCATCTTTAATTAGTAAAAGGCGCTTAATTTAAGCGCCTTTTTTCCCTATAGAACCTAGACTTCAAATAAAAAAGCTGTATTTTAAAAATATGGCTGACAAAACATTAAATGAAATAAGGACAACTTTTCTAAAATATTTTGAGAAAAATGATCATGAAATTGTTGAGTCTAGCAACCTAGTTCCAAATAACGATCCAACCTTAATGTTTGCCAATTCAGGAATGGTTCAGTTCAAAAATGTTTTTACAGGACTAGAAAAAAGAGATTACAAAAGAGCTACNACTTCTCAAAAATGTGTAAGGGCAGGCGGTAAGCANAATGATTTAGAAAANGTTGGGTACACTCCAAGACACCACACATTTTTTGAAATGTTAGGTAATTTTTCATTTGGAGATTATTTTAAAGAGAGAGCTATATTTTATGCATGGGATTTAATTACCAAAGACTTTGGAATAGATAAAAATAAGCTGTATTTCACAGTTTATAGTGAAGACGATGAAGCATTTAATCTCTGGAAAAAAATTACAGGTTTTAATGATAGTAGAATAATTAGAATTCCAACATCTGATAACTTTTGGTCAATGGGCGAGACTGGTCCATGNGGGCCATGCTCAGAGATATTTTATGATCATGGAGATCATTTAAAAGGAGGCCTTCCAGGAACCAAAGACCAGGATGGCGATAGATACATTGAAATCTGGAATTTAGTTTTTATGCAGTATGAACAAATTTCTAAAGAAAAAAGAATCAATTTACCCAAACCTTCTGTAGATACTGGTATGGGTTTGGAGAGGATTGCTGCACTTCTTCAAGGCACGCATGATAATTACAAAACAGACCATTTCATTAAATTAATAAACTCAATTGCAGAAACTATTAAAGTTAAACCGGGTGATACAAATCTATCTAGTTTTAGGGTGATTGCAGATCATTTACGAGCAAGTTCTTTTTTATTAGCAGAAGGGGTTTTGCCATCAAATGAGGGAAGAGGTTATGTATTAAGAAGAATAATGAGAAGAGGGATGAGACATTGTCATTTATTAGGATCTAAAGANCCAGTTTTTTTTAATATTTTTAAAACTTTAATGAAAGAAATGTCTGGTAACTATCCAGAGTTAGTTAGAGCAGAGTCATTAATCAAAGAAACTTTAAAGATGGAGGAAGAAAAATTTCTAGTACTTCTAGATCGAGGAATGAAAATATTAAATGATGAAATTACAAAAGTTGATAAAAAATTATCAGGNGATGTAGCATTTAAATTATATGATACTTATGGATTTCCTTTAGATCTTACTGAAGATATTCTTAAAAATAAATCTTTGTCTTTAGATCATGAAAAATTTCAATCTTTAATGAAAGAAAGCAAAGAGCTAGCAAAAAAGAATTGGAAAGGATCTGGCGACAGTTCTATTGATCAAATTTGGTTTGGAATTAAAGACAAAGTGGGCCCAACTGAATTTTTAGGTTATGAATTTGAAAGTGCTGAAGGAGTAGTTCAAAGTATTTTAAAAAATAATGAAGAGATTAAAAACTTAGATGAGGGTGATGAAGGAATATTAATTTTAAATCAAACACCTTTTTATGGTGAATCGGGTGGACAAGTTGGAGATAGTGGAACAATTACGTCAGGAGATAATTTATTCAAGGTTAGTGATGTACAAAAAAAACTTGGAAACTTATTTCTTCATTATGGTAAAATGGTTAAAGGAAGTTTAAACATAAATGAAAGTGTTGAGTTAAAAATTAATTTAGATCAAAGAAATAATGTTAGAGCATATCACTCAGCTACACACCTACTTCATGAATCGTTAAGAAGAACACTGGGAACTCATGTAATGCAAAAAGGATCACTAGTTGCACCAGATAGGCTTAGATTTGACTTTAGTCATATGAAACCAATATCTTCAGAGGAATTAAATAAAATAGATAATATTGTAAATGAAGTAGTTAATAAAAAATCTGAAGTAGTGACCAGAATTATGACACCCAAGGAAGGCATAGAACATGGTGCATTGGCACTTTTTGGAGAGAAATATGGTGACGAGGTTAGAGTAGTATTTATGGGAGAAGAAGGGAATAAATATTTTTCTACTGAGTTATGTGGAGGAACACATGTTAGAAATACTGAGGATGTTGGAAAATTTAAAATTATAAGCCAAACAGCAATAGCTTCAGGAGTTAGAAGAGTTGAAGCTTTAAGGGATAAACAGCTAGAAGATTTCCTTAAGAATAAAGAAAAACAATTAGATATAACAGCTCAAAAAGATGACGACACAATAAATGATTTAATTAAAGAAATAAAAAAACTTGGGGAAGAACCTATTTCAAATTTAGAAGACAAAAAACAATTAATTAAAGATTTATCAAAACAACTTGATCAGTTAAGTGTGAATTCAATACTTTCTGATAAAACTAAAAATATTATAAAAGATGAAAAAATTAAAAATATTAATGTAAGACTTCAAAAAATTGAAAATCTTTCACCGAAGGAATTAAGAAAGTTAGTGGACAAAGGTAAAAAAGAACTTGGTGAAGGAATAGTTATAGTTTTTGCAAACAAAGATGATAAAGTTGGATTAGGAGTTGGTATTACCGAAAAATTAACAAAAAGCTATGATGCAGTTAAATTTGCAAAAATAGGTTCTGAGATAATTGGTGGAAAAGGTGGCGGTGGAAGGAAAGATTTTGCTCAAGCGGGTGGTCAAGATGCTAATAAAATAGATGAGGCCATACAAAAGTTAAAATCCTTAATTTAACTGTTTTTTTAAGTTACCATCAATCTCATCTAAAAATTGATTGGTTGTTAAGAATTTTTGAGAAGATCCAACAAGTATTGCTAAGTCTTTTGTCATAGAACCACTTTCTACACAATTAACACATACCTGCTCTAAAACTTTTGAAAATTTAATTAACTCATTATTATTATCTAATTTNCCCCTATGAGCTAAACCTCTTGTCCAAGCAAAGATTGATGCTATAGGATTAGTTGANGTTTCTTTTCCTTCTTGGTGCATTCTAAAATGTCTCGTTACAGTTCCGTGTGCAGCCTCAGCCTCCATCGTTTTACCATCTGGTGCTAATAAAACACTCGTCATTAATCCTAAAGATCCATAGCCTTGTGCCACAGTATCTGATTGAACATCTCCATCATAGTTTTTACATGCCCAAATATATTTTCCACTCCATTTCATTGCACATGCTACCATGTCGTCAATTAGTCTATGTTCATAAGTAATTTTATTTTTTTCAAAATCAGATTTAAACTCATCCTCAAAAACTTTTTGAAAAATATCTTTGAACCTACCATCGTATGTTTTTAAAATTGTATTTTTTGTTGACAAATAAACTGGCCAATTTTTTATTAATCCATAATTAAAACAAGATCTTGCAAAGTCTTCTATTGATTTATCAAGATTATACATAGATAGAGCAATACCAGGTCCTGGAAAATTAAATACTTCATATTTTTTTTCATCTTTTCCATTTTCTGATGTCCACTTAATTTCTAATTTTCCTTTTCCTGGAACCTGAAAGTCCGTGGCCCTATATTGGTCACCGAAAGCATGACGTCCAATTATTAAAGGATCTGTCCAAGATGGAACAAGTTTAGGAATATTTTTACAAATAATAGGCTCTCTAAAAACAGTACCTCCTATAATATTTCTTATTGTTCCATTTGGGGATCGCCACATTTTTTTAAGACTAAATTCTTTAACTCTAGCTTCATCAGGAGTAATAGTAGCGCATTTAATGCCCACACCATTTTTTTTTATAGCATTCGCACAATCAACTGTGATTTGATCATTAGTATCATCCCGACTTTTCATACCTAAATCGTAATATTCAATTCCTAAATCTAAATATGGTAAAATGAGTTTCTTTTTGATGAAATCCCATATAATTCTAGTCATTTCATCACCATCTAACTCTACAATAGGATTTTTTACCTTAATTTTGCTCATTTTTTGTTGCTATCTTAATAATTGAATTTAAACATTTTATATACATATTAAATAAAAATTATCAATTAAGGATTATGATAGACAAAGTATTTCCCAAGATTCATAACGAAGGATACAAGTTTTTAGTAATATTTGGTTTTATTACTCTGATTTTGTACTTCATAAGTACTTTTTTAGGTTTGATAGGCCTATTGCTAACTATTTGGTGTTATTATTTTTTTAGAGACCCAGAAAGAATATCAATTAACGATGATAATTATCTAGTAAGTCCAGCTGATGGACTGGTATTAAAAGTTGAGGAGTCGAGTGGACCTAAAGAATTAAATCTGGCAGAAAAAAAATTTACAAAAGTAAGTATTTTTATGAATGTATTTGATTGCCATGTAAATAGGACACCTTGTTCAGGAAAAGTTTCTCAAATTCTTTATAAACCAGGTAAATTTTTTAATGCATCACTTGATAAAGCAAGTGAGGAGAACGAGAGAAATTATTATAAAATAACAAATAAAAGTGGNGAAGATATAATTGTAGTACAAATTGCAGGTTTAATAGCCAGACGAATAGTTTGTGAAACATTAGAAAACGATGATTTAAATCAAGGGGACAGAATTGGAATGATCCGATTTGGAAGTAGAGCTGATATCTATTTTGAAAACTATAAACCTTTAGTTAAACCCGAGCAAAGAGCAGTTGCTGGCGAAACGTTATTAGCAAGAAAAATATAATGAATGANCCAAAGAAAAAATTTAAATTAGTTACTGATACTCAGGCAAGAATAATTTTGCCAAACACATTAACTTTGATAGGAGTTTGTGTAGGTTTAAGTTCTATAAATTTTGCACTAAATCAGAGATATGATTTTGCTATTATTTCAATATTGTTTGCAGCAATCATTGATGGATTAGATGGAAGGATTGCTAGATTGATAAAAGGGACATCAAAAGTAGGTAAAGAGCTAGATTCGCTTACAGATGTAATTAGTTTTGGTGTTGCGCCTGCTTTTATAATGTATTTTTGGACATTAAGCTCTCTTGGAAAGATAGGTTGGCTAATATCTCTAATTTATGTCGTATGTGTTGCTTTAAGATTAGCAAGATTTAATATTAGTACAGGATCAGAAGTATCATGGAAAGATAACTTTTTCCAAGGTGTACCGTCACCTGCCGGAGGTATTTTAGTTCTCACCCCATTAATTCTTGATGTAAGTGGGTTAAATTTTTTAAATATTAAATTTGAAGTTTTAGCACCATATATATTTATTTTTGTATCAATTTTACTAATTAGTAAAATACCAACTTATTCAATGAAAAAAATAGTTGTACCAAGAAGTACGACAATATTTTTACTTTTCAGTATAGTTCTATTATTCGGACTGCTCTTAATCTTTACATTTGAAGTTCTTTTAGTAGGTTGTTTGGTATATATTTTTCTGGTTCCAGTAAGTATTTATCATTACTTAAGATTAAAAAAAAAATTTGCAACTTCTGGAATTATTGATGATGATGAGCCAGAAGATGTTTTATAATGAAAAAAAAAGCAATAGTTTCTCTAGCTGACTCAAACTATTTTGAGTTATTAAATGAATTAATAGACTCAATTAAACAATTTAAACAAAGTGAAGATATCGCTATATGCGTTCTAGATGCTGGGCTTAAAGATGAACAATTAAAAACTTTATCTTCAAAAGTTGATGAGATTAAGAAAGCGGAATGGGATATTGAAGTATCATCATTTAAATCAAAAGGAAAAGAATGGTTAAAAAGTCAAGTATCAAGAGCTTTTTTGCCTAACTACTTTCCCCAATATGAAAAATATCTATGGATTGACTGCGATGCTTGGTTAAATGATTGGTCAACTATCGAACTATACTTTAAAGCTTGNGATAACGGTAAACTTGGTATTACACAAACAATAGGACCAGGATATAAAATAACATCCAAAGTTAATTGGTTGATTGGNAAGTTGGCAATTATAAAATCACAAAATTTTAAACATGCTATAAGTTCTAAAATTGGAATAGACAAAGCAAGAAAGTTAGCTTTTGCACCACATATTAATATTGGTGTTTTTTCTTTAGAGAAAAATTCTGAATGTTGGAAAAACTGGCAAGAAAATTTGAAAAAAACCCTTCAGTCAGGGAAAATATTTGGATCTGAGGGATTGGCTATAAACATGAGTGTTTATATAGATAATATTGAGACAGAATTTCTTCCCCTAAATTGTAACTGGATTGCTAGCAATCTTCTTCCTAAATATGATAGTAANAATAATACATTTGTTGAACCTTATTTACCTAANTATAAAATTGGAATAATGCATCTTGCAGCAGGGATTTGGAAAAATCAAAAAGATATGAGAGTAGATAAAAGTGTTAAAATTGAAATCCAAACTTTAGACAATAATTTAGTAAGTAAAAGTTTACGATTTGGTCAGTAATTGAAAAAAAATAAAATTTCAAAAAATTGGATACACAGGCAAAAAAATGACATCTATGTACGTCAATCAAAAATNGAGGGTTTTAGATCTAGAGCAGTTTATAAAATAAAAGAAATAGATGAAAAGTTTAAAATTTTTAATGGAAACAGTTGCATTATAGATCTCGGGGCAGCACCAGGGAGTTGGTCTCAATATATTAAGAAGAAATATAAGCAAACCAAAGTCCTAGCAATTGATCTTTTAGATTTTGATAAAATAGAAGAAGTAACACAAATAATCGGTGACTTCACAAAAGATGAATATAAAGAAAAAATAAAAAGTTTTTTTAATAAAAAAGTAGACGTAGTCATTTCAGATATGGCTGTAAATACCACAGGTAATAAAAACGTAGATGCAATTGTAACGGGCGAGCTATGTATTGAGGCTATGAATTTTGCTTATGAACAAATTGATAAAAAAGGTAAATTTGTATCTAAGATATTTATGGGATCAAGCTTCAATGAAATTGTCGCAGATGCAAAAAAAAAATTTAAAGAAGTTAATATTTATAAGCCTTTATCAAGTAGAAAAGACTCAAAAGAAAGCTTTATAATTTGCAAATTTTTAAGATAGACCCTTTTTATTTTTAAAGAATCGTATATATAAGATTATGGGTCCTATAAAAGAAGCACTTACATTCGATGATGTAACACTTGCACCAAACTATTCCAAAATATTACCCGTAGATGTAGATACTTCAACTTACCTATCTAAAAAATTTAAACTGGATGTTCCATTATTATCATCTGCAATGGATACAGTTACTGAGTCCAAAATGGCGATTGCAATTGCCAAAGCAGGAGGTGTAGGGGTAATTCATAGAAACCTAGACATAAAAAAACAAATTGCTGAAATTAAAAAAGTTAAAAAACAAAATTTATTTGTTGGTGCAGCTGTTGGTGCAGGAATAAATGAATTTTCTAGGGCTCAAGCCATAATAAAAGAAAAAGTAGATTTAATTGTTGTAGACACGGCGCATGGACACACAAAAAAAGTTGAAGAAATAGTAAAAAAAATAAAAAAGCAAAAAAGTAAAAATACACTTTTGTGTGCTGGAAATATAGCAACAGCAGATGCTGCAAATTTTTTAGCAAAATTAGGCGTAGACATAATAAAAGTAGGCATTGGGCCTGGCTCTATATGTACGACGAGATTGGTTGCGGGTATTGGAGTTCCTCAATTAAGTGCAATTTTGGATGTTAAAAAAGGTTTAAAATATAGGAATGTAAAAATAATAGCTGATGGAGGAATAAAATTTTCAGGAGATATAGCAAAAGCCTTATCTGCAGGAGCTGATGCTGTAATGATAGGTTCGCTCTTTGCAGGAACAGATGAGTCCCCTGGAAAAATAGTGAAAAAAAATGGAAAACTTTTTAAAAATTTTAGAGGCATGGGATCAATAGGAGCAATGAATAAAGGATCAGCAGATAGATATTTTCAAAAAAAACAAAAAGATAAATCTAAATATGTTCCAGAGGGAGTAGAGGGATATGTTAAATACAAAGGGCCAGTTAAAAAAATTATTTTTAAATTAATAGGTGGTCTAAAATCATCTATGGGATATCTTGGATCGAAAAAAGTAATAAATCTNAGAAATAAACCAAGGTTTGTTAAAATTACAAAGGCNGGATTTTATGAAAGTATGGTGCATAATATAGATGAAGTTAAAAAAGATGAAAAATATTAAAACTTTAATTTTATTTTTAATTGCTGGTATTTTTTTGACAACAAATGCCAATTCTGAAAATTTTTTTGCAGAAGCAAAAAAAAAATATGATGAAAAAAGTTTTGAAAAATCAAAATTTTTATTTCAAAGAAACCTAGTATACAATCCAAAGGATGCAAAATCCTACTTGTATCTTGCGAAAATATTTGCAAATGAGGAAAACGAAATAGAACAAATTAAAAATATAAATACCACTTTACTTTTAGAACCAGATAATGAAGAGGCAATGTTTATTCTAATAGAATATGAACTAAAGAAATCGAATTATTCTAAAGTAAATGAGTTAAAAGAAAGTTTTATTCTCATATGTAATAAATTATGTAATGAAAAAAAGAATATAGAAAAGTCTCTTAAAGATATCGAACCAAAAAATGAGTCACAATAATTTATCCAAAATCATAATTATTGATTTTGGATCTCAATTTACACAATTAATAGCAAGACGAATTAGAGAACTTGGGGTTTATTGTGAGCTGATAAACCATAAGCAAATTAATAAAATTAATAACTTTGGAAAAATCAAAGGTATAATTCTATCAGGAGGGCCACTTAATGTTTATGAAACTAAAAAAATTAAATTTAATGCCAGTATCTTAAAAAAAAAAATACCAATATTAGGCATATGCTTTGGACACCAATTAATTTCCAAAACTCTTGGNGGTAAAGTTAAAAAAGCAAAACAAAGGGAATTTGGACTGGTAAGAATAAAAAAAGTCAGTAACAGCCCATTAATTATAAATTTTTTTAAAAAAAATCTTAAAAATAATGTTTGGATGAGTCATGCTGATGAAGTTATAAAAATAGCAAAGAACTTTAAAGTTATCGCTAAAAGTGAAAATGCAAAGTTNTGTATGGTTGAAAACTCTAAAGAAAAATTCTATGGAATCCAATTTCATCCAGAAGTTACCCACACAAATAATGGCAAAGTTATCCTAAAAAACTTTGTGTATAGAATCTGTAGAATAAAGAAAAATTGGTCCTCAAAAAATCAAAAAATGATTTTAATNAATGANGTTAAAAANCANGTTGGTAATTCAAAAGTNATTTGNGCNNTATCAGGTGGTGTAGATAGNAGTGTNGTNGCNAAATTACTTTCAAATGCNATTGGAAAAAAATTAACNTGTATATTTGTAAACACNGGGTTNTTNAGNAAAAATGAAGAACAGCAAGTAATTAATACNTTCAAAAAAAAATTTAAAATTAATTTGGTTTATATTAATGCNAAAAATTTATTTTTAAAAAAATTGAAAAATGTNTCNGATCCTGAAAAAAAAAGAAAAATCATAGGAAATTTATTTATCAAACTTTTTGAGAGGTATTCTAAAAAAATTAAAAGTGTAAAATTTTTAGCACAAGGCACACTTTATCCTGATCTCATAGAGAGTAAATCAGTAACAGGTAGTCAAACTTCAAAAATCAAATCACATCACAATGTGGGTGGATTGCCAAAAAGAATGAAATTAAAACTGGTAGAACCTTTAAAATTTCTTTTTAAAGATGAGGTTAGAAAACTTGGACTTGAGCTAAAATTACCAAAAGAAATTATTTCTAGACATCCATTTCCTGGACCAGGTTTAGCAATTAGGATGCCTGGTTATATTACAGAAGAAAAAGTAAAGATACTCAAAGAAGCTGATTATATATTTATTCAAAATTTAATATCTCATAAATTATATGATAAAATTTGGCAAGCCTATGCTGCACTCTTGCCAGTTAAGACGGTGGGCGTAATGGGTGATAATAGAACTTATGAATATATTTGTTTATTGAGAGCAATAACGTCTGAAGATGGAATGACAGCAGATTTTTATAATTTTAACAAAGATTTTATGCAAACAGTTTCTAATAAAATTGTTAATAATATAAGAGGTATAAATAGAGTGGTTTATGATGTAACTTCTAAACCACCTAGTACGATTGAACTTGAGTAACAAATGAACCAAAAGATAAAAAAAATATTAAANAAAAAAAATAAATCAAAAGTTATTTGTTTAACTGCCTATTCAAAAAATTTTGCAGAGATAGTAGACAAACATGCAGACATAACTTTAGTTGGAGACTCGTTAGGTTCTGTCTTATACAACCATGATACAACACGCAAAGTAACTCTTGAAAATATGATCGAACATTCAAAAAGNGTAAGAATTGGAGTTAAAAAAAGTTTAATGGTTGTAGATATGCCCTACCGAACATATCAAAATAAAAGACAAGCTCTTACTAATGCAAGAAAGATTTTAAAAGAAACTAAATGTGAAGCTGTAAAATTAGAAGGAGGATTTAAAATAAAAAGTATTGTTGAGTATCTTATTAAAAACAAAATACCTGTAATGGGTCACTTAGGTTTACTTCCCCAAAGTATTAAAGGAAAGTTTAAATCAAAAGGAAAAACAGAGAGAGAAAAAAACAAACTTATAAGTGAGTCAAAACTTTTAGAAAGCCTNGGAGTATTTGCAATAGTTCTAGAATGTATNAGAGGTAAAACGGCAGATTTAATTACTAAATCAATTAGTATTCCTACAATTGGAATTGGATCCTCAGCANATTGTGATGGACAGGTTTTAGTTACAGATGATTTGGTTGGACTTAACTCAACAAGTATTAAATTTGTTAAAAAATTCGTTAATATAAAAAAAGAAATAAATCGAGGTATTAAAAAATATAAATTAGAGGTTTTAAAATCGAGTTTCCCGTCTAAAAAATATTCTTACTAAAAATATTTTATAAATTGTTCATTAATTTTGAGGATTTCTAAATCAACCATACCACCAATGATCAATTGAATTGCAACAATTAAAATAAATCCTAAGCCTATGTAAGCAATCCATAAATGCTTTTGTATATAATTTGCTAAATATGTAGCTAAGGCTCCTGTAAGCACTACAGATAAAACTAATCCAAAAATCATAAAGCCAAAATGACCTTTTGAAGCACCCACTACTCCGATTACATTGTCAAAGCTTATTGTGATGTCAGCAAACAAAACTTTGTATATACTTTGTATATAAGAAGGTTCNTTTGATTTTTTTGTNGGNGATTTTATTTTTTTTATTTCAATTAAATCTTTTCTTAAATCNTTNACAATCCAAATTAAAAGCAAACCTCCAATTATTTTTATAAAATAAAATTTAAATAAATATGTTGCAAAAACTGCGAATATTACTTTAAATATTAAAGCACCNGCTACACCCCATAAAATTATTTGNCTTCTATTTTTTGGAACGAAATTAGCGGCTATTAATCCAATAATTATTGCATTATCTGCTGCTAAAATTATATCAATAAATATAATCTGGGTAAGTATTATAAGTTCTTCAATCAAGTGAATTATAATATTGAAATTGTAGAATTTTTCAATGAAGAGATTTTGAAATTTTTAATATTTAGACTCTTTAGTGCCATCTATTATTGCTTTAAGTTCCTCATATTCCTCACAGTTGCAATTTTTAAGCACTAATAATCTTTCTTTTGCTTTTTCAGGTCTACTTGTTGANAAATATAATTCTCCTAAATATTCGTTTATTCCATTATGTTTTGGATTTATTTCTAAACCTNTTAAGTAGTAGACTTCAGCATTTTTAAAGTCACCTAATTTTCTAGAGGTAAAACCAAGGTAATTTAGAACATCAGGATTTAAAGGATCTTTATCATTTGCCTTGACAAGTCTTTTAAATGCTTTTTCATANTTAGCTTTTGCTTTTTCAACTTTACCCTTTTTTTCAAGTTTTTTTCCAGCTTTTACGTAGCTTACTGCTGATTTATAAATTGACTGTTTATTATCAGCTCCNTCNCCNCCAGATCCCCCTCCAGCAGAATATCCATTTGATGTNNNAATTAATGCANANAGTATANTTATAAATATTTTTTTCATGAGTTAAATTTTTTCATTTTATTAAGNGGTTTTAATATTANTTTNNTGTCCATNAAATTTTTTCTTATAANNGANGCTGTATTTAATGAACTNANANTATCNCCATGTATACATACAGAGTCTATTTCACAAGGTATTTTNTTGCCAGAGAGACAATTTANCGCCTGATTNTNAACCATTTCCAACACATGTGCCTTAGCATGTTCAGGGTTAGTAATTAAAGCATCCTTTTTTGATCTTGAAACTAAATTACCATCATCCTCATAATTTCT
>NZKC01000012.1 GCA_002692475.1 Candidatus Pelagibacter sp. | reverse complement strand
TTTTCAGACATACTTATTAAAAGAGGAATTAAAGTTGATAGACCAACACCAATTAATTTTAATCAAAATATTTCAACACCAGATTGGAAAGCGGAAACTATGTTTGGTTGTATGCCACCAAGGGATGTTCTTTTAACAGTAGGTAATGAAATATTAGAAGCCACTATGAGTTATAGATGTAGGTGGTTTGAATACTTGTGTTATCGACCTTTATTAAAAAATTATTATGATTCTGATCCTAATATGCGTCATGAATCTGCACCAAAACCTAGATTGACAGATGAAGATTATAGAAAAGATTATTTATCAGATAAGATTGGAATTCAAAAAAGACTTGAGTGGACAGAGAAAAAGTTTTTTGTAACAACAGAGGAGGAACCTCTATTTGATGCAGCAGATATATTGAGGTTTGGAAAAGATTTAGTAGTACAGCACGGATTTACAACCAATTTAAAAGGCATAGATTGGATTAAAAGACATTTTAAAAATCATAGAGTCCACTCAGTCAATTTTCCTGGAGATCCTTATCCCATACATATAGATGCAACTTTTACTCCTATTAAAGAAGGGATAATTATTAATAATCCTCAAAGAAGACTCCCACCACAACAAAGAAAATTATTTGAGGATAATGGATGGAAAATAATTGATTCTGCTCAGCCAGCACACAATTCCCCTCCTGCTTTATGCTATTCATCTGTATGGTTGTCCATGAATGTTCTTGTACTAGATCCGAAAACAGTTTGTGTAGAAAAAAGTGAAGTTTACCAAGCAGAACAATTAGACAAATTAGGTATGGAAGTAATACCAGTAGATCTTAGAGATGCATATGCATTTGGTGGAGGACTTCATTGCTGTACAGCAGATGTATATAGGGAAGGGGATTTAAAGGATTATTTTCCAAAACAATAATTAGTTTGGATTATTTTTCAAAAACTCAATATAGTTTATAACTTCGTTAAACTTATTATCATCTATATCTTTATAACTACTTTCAAATTTACTTTTTATACATATTGCAACATGGGCATATGGATTTCTACCCTTAGGATGATTGGGGTGATCAGGAAGTTGACCTTCCAAATAATCGCCAGCTTCCTGTATCATTTTCCACAGTTTACTTGCGTTTTCTTTGTTCATATAAGTTAGTTATTTTAACTAAGAATTTTATTGAGCTAATATCTTTTCGCTTTTTTTTCTTTCATGGGGATTTAATATAGCTTTTCTTAGTCTACAAGACTTTGGTGTAATTTCTAAAGCTTCATCGGTATTTAATATACTTAATTGCTCAGCTATCGACATTTTTCTAACAGGTGTAAGTACTACATTTTCATCTGTTCCTTGAGTTCTCATATTGGTTAACTTTTTACCCTTCATGACATTAATTATCATGTCCCCAGGTTTAGGAGCCAATCCAACTATCATTCCAGTGTAAACAGGATCGTTATGGGTAATAAACATTTCACCTCTTGCCTGAAGGTTAAAAATTGCAAAAGCAACTGCTTTTCCTTGCTCCATAGATATAAGTGCTCCATTTCTTCTGCCCTCCATCTCGCCTTCAAATCTACCGTAAGAATGAAAAATTCTGTTAATTACGCCTGTTCCTTTTGTAAGCGTTAAAAATCTACTTGTATAACCCATTAGCCCTCTTGTTGGAGCATGGAATATAAGCCTTTTTTTATCTTTTCCTGTATCCTTAAGATCTATCAGTTTTCCTTTTCTTCGATTTATAGAGTCTATAACTTTGGAAGAATATTCTTCATCTAAATCCATAGTAATTTCTTCAATAGGCTCAAGTTTTTTACCATCTTTATCTTGTTGATATAAAACTTTAGGGGGACTTACGGTCATTTCAAAACCTTCACGTCTCATTTGAGTCAATAAAATCTCAAGCATCAACTCTCCACGTCCACTAATTTCGAATGCATCTTTATTATCATTTTCTGCAAAAGTTATTCCAACATTGTTTTGTGCTTCTAAAATTAATCTTTCTCTAATTTGTGTACTTGTTAATTTTTTTCCCTCTGAACCAGCTAGCGGAGAACTATTAACTGTTATTTTTATAGACATTGTAGGTGGATCTATTGGAGTTGCTTTTATAGGATCGTTTATAACTAAATCACAAATAGTGTCAGCAACGTTTGCTTTTTCCAGTCCAGCAACAACAACAATATCTCCAGCTTCACCAACTTCTATAGGAACTTTCTTTGTACCCTCATATCTAAATATTTTTGTTAACCTTCCTTCATCCACTTTTTTTCCATTAAGATTAATAGCCTTAATTTGTTGGTTAGCTTTTGCTGTCCCTTGAGATATCCTACCAACCAAACTTCTACCTAAAAAAGTATCCGCATATAAAAGAGTAGATAACATTGCAAAAGGTTTTGTATTATCAAGTTTAGGTGGCTTAACATGATCAATCACTAAATCTAATAACGGATTCAAGTTTTTTCTTGCTCCATCTATTTCTTTACTTGCCCAACCCGATCTACCACTTGCATAAATTACTGGGAAGTCTAATTGTTCTTCATTTGCATCTAAACTTACAAATAAGTCAAATGTTTCATCCAAGACTTCATTGGCTCTTTGATCTGGTTTATCTAATTTGTTTATAACAACAATAGGTTTTAATCCTTGTTTCAAAGCTTTTGCTAATACAAATTTTGTTTGAGGCATAACCCCTTCTGCGGAATCGATTAACAACAGTGCGCCATCTGCCATACTAAGCACTCGTTCAACTTCTGCAGCAAAATCTCTGTGGCCAGGTGTATCGATAATATTTATTCTTGAATTTTGCCAATTAATAGATGCAGGTTTTGCAAGTATAGTAATACCTCTCTCTTTTTCTAGTTCACCAGAGTCCATTAATCTTTCTTCTATTACTTCATTTTCTCTAAATGACCCACTTTGCTTCATAAGCGAATCGATCATGGTTGTTTTTCCATGATCTACATGAGCAATAATAGTAATATTTCTTATATTGTTAGACATAAATTGGGGTTCTTATACATCAATTGCTAAATTTAAAAACTTAAAATAAATANTGAAAAGAAAAAGGTTTAAGACGGTAATTCAAAATATTTTATCAATATTAAGAATCATATTAACTTTCTAGTTTTTTTCGCTGTAGTGATTTTAATTTTCTCTNGACTGTTTTATTTCAAAGTTTTTCAGTCTTGTAGATATTTCTTCTTTTAATTCNTCTTTATTATTATTTTGAAATCTTAAAGCTCTTTCTCGATCTCTTTTAATTAATTTTTCCTCTCTTAATCTTTCCTCTTCTTCTTTTCTCTTTTGTTCAAGGTCAAACTTTTCTTCCCACTCTTTTAATTTTTGATTTTCTAATTGTATTNTTTCATGCTCTTTTAATTCTCTNATTTTTTGCTCCCTTCGTTTTCTTTTACTTTCTCTTTGCTCTTTTATTCTTTGATCTTCCTCTCTAACTTTAAGATCAATATCTTTTCTGTTTTGCTCTTCTTCTCTTNACTTTAATTCTTTTTCTTTAAATCTTAGATCTTTTGAAATTAAGTTTAAATCTTCATCTTTTTTNATCAATCTATCGTTCTCTATTTTTATTTTTTCTTCTTTTAATTTTAAATCTTTTTCTTTTAATTTAACATTTTCCTCTTTAAGTTTTAGTTTTTCCAGCTCTTTTCTTAATTGATCTTCTCTAACTTTAAGATCTTTTTTTTCTTGAATAACTTTATTATTTTCAGCTAGTTTTTTTAATTTAATTTCCTCAATTTTCTTTTGCTCCTGTTTTTTCTTATATGAACTATACGCAGATGATATAGAAGAAGCCGTAAAGGTTGCAATTTTTGCTATACCGCTTCCCTTATTTTTTTTTGTAATTTTTTTTCTAGGCATTTTTTAAAAACTCATTTCAACAAAATTTTCTTTATGACACAAGTATAGAATTAAAAAAAAAAATGACTCAACTAAAACTAGATTTATATTTATTTGTCCTTTAAATTCTCAGTATTTTCTGGAATTTCTGTTTCCTTTTTTCTAAAAGCCACACCTTTTCTTTTTAACATTTTCTGTACTTTTTCAGAATAAGGTTCGTCTATATGCTCTGTTATTGGACTTAGTTCAATTCCAAGAGGTGTAATTGTTTGCGGCAAAGGTGTGAATTGCGAATCTGGATTATCTTTAGTTTTTCTTACTTTCATTCTATGAATTGCAAAAAAACCAATTGCGCAATGGAAAAATATTAAAAATATGAAATAACCATTGTTACCAACCAAATCCATAAAAATCGAACATAGAAATGGCCCACCCATAGCACCCAATCCAAATGCAAATTGTAATCCCGCTCCAGCAGCTACAAATTTTTCTTTAGGTATAAAATCATTTGTATGTGCAAAAATAATTGCAAACATCGGTAAACTACAAAATGAAAACAGAACAACACTAATATAAAACCAATTTTTAGTTGTAGCTAATTCACCTGGCAGGTACATTTGACCTCCAGCTAAAATTGCAAATAAACCAAATAAAGCTGCTCCAAATGTTGAATAAATAATAACTAATCGTCTATCAAAAGAATCAGACAGCATTCCTATTGGCCATTGAGCTACTGCTCCTGATATTGCTAGCAAAAAGGTTACAATTGATATTTCAAAAATAGAAAAGTTCATTGAGGCTGCGTAAACAGCTAANAGTGAAAAAAGGGCAGATTGAGTAGTTCCATATAAAAGAGAGCCAACCATACCTAAAGGCGATATATCGTAAAGTTCTTTCAGGCTCATTCCTGTTATTTTTTTGAAAGTTGGAGCTTTTCTTTTAGTTAGTAAAATAGGAATCAACGATATAGACATAAATAAAGAAACTAAAATAAATGGCTCAAAATTAAGTGGTGAATTAAAGTTCAAAAAAAACATTCCAAGAGCCATAGAACCGTAAAGAACAATCATATAAATAGACAGCACACTTCCTCTNTTTTTATTNCTTGATCTGTCATTTAACCAACTTTCAGCAATTGTATATAATGAAACCATACTCATTCCTGTTACAACTCTTAAAATAAACCAACTCCANGGATTTATTATTATGGAATGGAGCAGAACAACAATTGAGGCAATTGATGCAAAAGCAGCAAAGACTCTAATATGCCCAACTCTTAAAATAAAACTTGGAATAGTTTTTGCTCCAATAAAATATCCAACAAAATAACCAGACAACATAAAACCAGTTGCTGTTAAACTAAACTCTTCAGCTACAGCCCTTACCCCCAGCAAGGAACTTTGATACCCATGTGCAAGCATGATTAAACCCATGCCAGTAAAAAGAGCCCAGGAATTTTTTAAAATTTTATTCATAAATTTTTCTTAATAAGCCGTCATCTATTCTTAAATAAAGACTGAATTGTGACAAGATTAAATTTTTTTAAGTTTGGAAAATGAGTGAATAGCTATGGTCATTATAATGATTATGCCACCATAGATTGTCTCTGGGCTAGGCTGTTCCTTGATTATTAACCAGACCCAAATTGGTCCAATTATTGTTTCTAATAAGAAAAATAGATTAACCTCAGCAGCAGTAATAAATCTAGGAGCGATAGTCACTAAAACAAAAGGTATTCCAACACACATGACACACATTAAAGGGACAATTAAAATATCATTATTTTTAAGTTCNAAATTATCAACAAAAAATAATGCAAATATAGCCACTAAAAATTTACCTATCACAGCAGCTGGAACTAGGTCCTTATTTTTAACAGACCTAATAATATTTGCTCCCACAGCCAATCCAAGAGCCGTTATTAAACCAAAAAAATCACCAAGAAAGTTTCCAAGTTTTAAGGAGTCATAAAAAATATAAACAGCAGCTAAAAAAGTAATAATAATAGCAATCCAAGTTTTTTTATCAGGATTTTCTTTTAAGAATAACGCAGCTAGAATTGCAGATAACATTGGAGCAGTAGCAATCATAACGAGAGTATTTGCAACATTTGTATTTTGAATAGAAATAATAAAAGTTATATTAGTTATTGAGAAAGAAATAGCATAGAAAAAACCAGCTAAACCCATTCCTATCGTGACTTTAATTAAATTGGATTTATAAAAAAAAATTAGTCCTATAAATATNACTATGCACGGTATTGCTCCTCGATAAAATAAAAGACCCCAGGTATCAATATTTGAAAGCCTGATGAACAGCGAGTCTGGCGTTATGAACATAACTGCCACAAAAGCTAACAACGATCCTTTTTGTTGATTTGATAAATTTGCCATTTAATTAAAACCTAGAGAGAATAGGGTTTTCTAGCAAAGATATTTCTAACCATGGGTTCAAATTTCTCTAAAGGGTATGACTTATAATTAGGATCAAAAGAGCATTGGTCATATTTTTCGCAAAATTTTACACATGCATCATAATATTTATGTCCTTTATATTTATCTCTTTTGTTTCTATTTCCACCTAAATGATGTGCATAATAATATGCTTGAAATTCTCCATGTTTTTCTATTATCCAATGAGTTTTCTCTGACACATAAGGCTTTAGAATTGAAGCAGCATATTCAGAATGGTTCATTGGAGCCAATTCATCCCCAATATCATGTAAAAGTGCAGCCACAACCATTTCTTCGTCCTCATCTGCCTTAAGAGCCCTGGTTGCACTTTGAAGAGAATGTTCTAACCTAGAAACTTGATAACCTTCTAGAGTCTCAGTCAAAGATGATAAAAATTTAATTATTCTATCTGCAGTCTTGCTTGCATAATCTTTTTCGTGTTGATCTAAAAAAAGGTAATCTTCTTTTGTTCCTTTATCCATTTCTGTAAAACTAACTTTTTTCATCTTAGTTATTTGAAGCAGTGCTTAGTAAAGATAATTGAGTTACTTTATCCCCACCAAGTTCATCAATTACTTTAACAGGATAATCTCCTGTGAAATGATGGTCAGTTAATTGAGGGTAGGTATCATTTCTTTTTTCAAATCCCATAGCTACATACAGTCCATTTAAGCTTAAAAATTTTAATGACTTAGCACTTATAAATTTACAAATTTCTTCTATAGATTTATTTGCAGCCAAAAGTTCTTTTTTGGTTGGAGTATCAACACCATAAAAATCTGGGAATTTAATTTCTGGGCTAGCTATTCGCACATGCACCTCTTTAGCTCCAGAGTCGTAAAGCATTTTAACTATTTTAAATGAAGTAGTACCCCTTACNAAAGAATCATCCACTANAATTATTTTTTTATTTTTAATTACAGAAACATTTGGATTTAGTTTTAATTTTACNCCTAAACTTCTAATCTGCTGAGAGGGTTCGATAAAGGTTCTTCCAACATAATGATTTCTTATTAATCCTAAATCAAATTTTATACCTTTTTCCTCTGCATACCCTAAAGCNGCAGCNTTTCCAGANTCTGGTACTGGNACNACTAAGTCACCATCTAATTCTTCTTCTTTAGCTAATTGGGCACCAAAGTTTTTTCTATATTNATANGCAGTTTTNCCATTTAAAATACTATCTGGTCTTGAAAAATAAATATATTCAAANACACANGGNCTAANNTTTTTTNNTGGAAANGGTTTNANACTNNTNANTTNNTCATCTTCAACATATACTATTTCTCCATTATCAACTTCTCTAACAAATTTAGCTCCAATAATATCAAGTGCACATGTCTCTGATGTAAATACATATGAATTTTTTAACTTACCAATTACTAATGGTCTTATTCCATAAGGATCTCTAACTCCAATAAGAGTATTTTGAGTCATCATAACTAATGCATAACCACCTTGGATTTGAAAAAGTGCATCAATTACTTTATCAATTGTTTTTGATCTTTTAGATTTTGCGATTAATTTTACAATCGTTTCAGTATCTGAAGTGGTATAAAATATAGATCCATCTTCAACCATTTTATTTCTAAGGGTAATAGCATTAGTTAAGTTTCCNTTGTGTGCAACTCCTATACCTCCCGAATTAGTATCAGCAAAGAAAGGTTGTACATTTCTTAGTGCAGTTCCCCCAGTTGTGGAGTATCTATTATGACCTATTGAATATTTTCCTGGCAAGTTTTTTANAACTTTTTCGTCATTAAAATTATCACCCACTAATCCNAATCTTTTTTCGGANTGATATTTNGTTCCATCAAACGAAACTATTCCACAACCTTCCTGACCTCTATGCTGAAGCGCGTGCAAACCTAATGCTGTCAAAGTAGCTGCATCTTCAGTATTNCTNATTCCAAATACCGCGCATTCCTCTTTAATTTTTGGATTAAAGTTCTTGAACTNTATCTTTGGCATCTTCATAATTTTTTTCATTAGGAAATTCTTTTACTAAGTAATTACTACCTTTTTCAACATAAGAAAAGGTAAATGATTTACTGGAGTCCAAAGGCCATTTGTTAGAATTATAAACCGAATCTACTNCAGNNAATAAACATACACAAATTATGTACGATCNTACGAATCCAAATAGGAAACCAAANAAAGANTCNAACTTNCCTAGACCTGANTATTTAACTGTCTTACTTATACCTTTACTAATTAATAAAATTATAAAAATTATAATTACGAAAATCGAGACCCCTAATATAATNTCTAATACATATTTGTTATCTATTATACCATCTACATAAGGTTTAATTTTAGGGAATAAAATTAACGTTNTAATGTATGCNAATAGCCATTTAGATAAAGATAGGATNCTTAAAACAAAACCTTTTCTTAAGCATTTTAAAACTGATAAAATAGTAANGAANATATAACCAAGATCAAAAAAAGAAAAAAAATTAAATATCTCCTTAATAATTTCCATTTCTATNTTTTTAAATAATCAAAAGGTTTTNAAATAAGAATTAATGAAGGGAGNAAAGTTAAAACTGATATCATAGCTAAAAGCATTGCNATACCAGTGAATACNCCAAAATATATTGTTGGNATGAAGTTAGATAAAATAAGTATTGAAAAACCAAAAACTATNGTTATCGAAGTATTAAGTATAGCAANCCCTACAGTTGAGTGACATGTTTTGAGTGTTTTATTATAATCTTTNANNTGTGAAAACTCTTCCCTAAACCTATAAATATAATGAATGCTGTTATCAACAGCTATTCCAATCGTAATAGCTGCTATTGTAATTGTCATCATATCTAAAGGTATTCCCAGTAAACCAATTATTCCTAAAATAAAAAAAGCTGCTAAAAAATTAGGAACAACACCTATTAATGATAACTTAATATTTTTAAATAAGATTAAAAACATTATAAAGATACCAATCATTACAAATCCTAAGGTTAAAATCTGAGATTTAAACAAGCTTTGAAGAAGATTATTAAATAATATCAATACACCTGCTAACTTAAACTCATCTTTCTTTAGGTTTAATTCATTTTCTAAATCAAATTTTATTTTATTAATTAAATCATTTCGTCTTAAATTTTCTAAGGAATCTTTAATTCTTATGCTTATTCTTGCTTCATTATCTTCAATTGAAATATATGGATCAACAATTTCTTTTTTAATTGAATCTGGAATTTTAGAATACAATACACCCATCTCAAGTGTTCCAAGAGGCTTATTATTGTTTAGACTTGTAGCAACTTCTATTATTGATGAAAAAGATAAAACCTTACCAATTGCTGGTAAGCTATCTAGGTATTCGTGAACTTTATCTATTTTGTCAATCTTATCTTTAGTAAACCAATACTTTTCATCATTATTATCTTCTTCATTTTCCCAATCATCAAATTCATCCTTCTCCTCATCTATTTGAGGACTATCTGAGGTGTTACCAAATTTAATTATTATATCTAATGGAGTTGTTCCACCGAGTTTTTCATCAATTAATTTCATTCCTTTATATATTTCTGTCTTTTTATCAAAATAATTAATAAAGCTATTTTCAACTTCTAAACGTTTAATTCCCAAGATACTCAAAATAATAATTACAAAAGTTATTAAAAAAATATAATTTTTTTTATTAATGGATATATTTGCAAAAAATGATGTTATTTTTGAATTTTTAACTTCCTCTAAGCTAACATTATCTTTAGATAAAAAACTAAGTAAAGTAGGAAGTAAAGTAAATGTGATTAGGAAAGATGTAATTAATCCCAATGTCATCATCCATCCAAAATCTATTATCGGTTTTATTTCGCTAAAAAT
>NZKC01000011.1 GCA_002692475.1 Candidatus Pelagibacter sp. | reverse complement strand
CTCATTAAAATAACTATTATATTTTTTCTATTTAAGAAAATTCCTACCACTCCAATTGTAAAAATGATTGCACCAAGAGTTAAATAATGACCTAATCCAATTTCAAACATCAATTTTAATACCTTTATTTTTTTCAACATCCACCAAATCAACACCATCAATTTTTTCTCTAGAAATTTGACTGAAATAACTTTGTCTCTTAAGACCTTCTCGTTTTCTATAAGTTAAAATAATTGCACCAATCATTGCTACAAGTAAAATCATACCTGATAGTTGAAAAAGATGAATATAATCTGTATAAAGAACATATCCTATCGAATGAGTATTAGATATACTCGTAGTTTCTAAAGACGAAATATTATTTAACTCNGGTTTNTACTTCCATCCACCAACTACAATAATTAGCTCAAAAAATATTATTAGACTTACAAATAAACCAATCGGTATGTGTTTAGATCCTTGATTTGATTTGAAAAAAGTATTTTTTTGATGTGCTACNTTAAGCATCATAACTACAAATAAAAAAAGCACAGCTACTGCACCTACATAAACAATCAGCATTATCATACCTAAAAATTCTGCACCNATCATAATAAACAAGCANGAGATGCTAATGAAATCTAAGATTAAAAAAAAAACTGAATGAACCGTATTCTTTGATACAGTTACCATTATGGCTGATACGATAGCTATAAAAGAAAATATATAAAAAAATATTGCATGAGCTATCATTATCTATAGGGATTATCAGCTTTAATATTTGCTGCTAATACACTCTCCCATCGATCACCATTTTCTAATAATTTTTCTTTGTTGTAATATAATTCTTCTCTTGTTTCGGTTGCAAATTCAAAGTTAGGACCTTGAACNATTGCATCTACAGGACATGACTCTTCACATAATCCACAATAAATACATTTAAGCATATCAATATCATATCTTGTTGTTTTTCTACTTCCATCAGATCTTTCTTTAGACTCTATAGTTATTGCTTGAGCTGGACAGACTGCTTCACACAATTTACAAGCAATGCATCTCTCTTCACCATTAGGATATCTTCTTAAAGCATGCTCACCACGAAATCTTGGACTTATCTTACCTTTCTCAAAAGGATAATTAATTGTTTTTTTCTCTTTAAATACCTCTTTAATTGCAATAGCTAACCCGGTGACAAAGTCTACCATTAATAAAGTTTTAAATATTCTTCCTAGTTTCATAATTATACAGTTGGTAACAAATCAAAATAAAGTAAATAGCCTGCTGTTAAAACAACCCAAATTAATGAGAAAGGTAGGAAAATTTTCCATCCTAATTTCATCAATTGATCGTATCTATACCTTGGTACAATCGCTTTAACTAGTGCAAATAATATAAACAGAAGTAGTATTTTTAAAATTAACCACAGTGGGCTAGGTATTATATCGAATGGATACATATTTAATGGTGATAGCCATCCACCTAAAAATAATATGGATCCTAATGCACACATTAATAATATATTTGCATATTCACCCAACCAAAACATTGCATACATCATCCCAGAATATTCTGTTTGATAACCAGAAACTAATTCTGCTTCCGCTTCTGGTAAGTCAAATGGTGGTCTATTAGTTTCTGCCAGTGCAGATATAAAAAAAATTACAAACATTGGAAATAGGGGAATAACAAACCAAATTTTTTCTTGNGCTAAAACAATATCAGTTAAATTTAGTGAACCAACGCATAAGAGNACATTAATAATTATAACACCNATTGAAACTTCGTAAGAAACCATTTGAGCAGCAGATCTTATTGCGCCTAAAAATGGATATTTTGAGTTTGATGCCCAACCACCCATAATAATTCCATACACTCCAAGAGAAGACACTGCAAATATATAAAGTATACCAACATTGATATTAGATAAAACAAAACTCTCACTAAAAGGAATTACAGCCCATGCTATTAAAGCTAAGGTCATTGTAACAATGGGGGCAAGAATGAATATAACTTTATTTGAGCTTGCTGGAATTATAATCTCTTTAAAAATATATTTTAATGCGTCAGCTAATGATTGAAGGAGACCAAATGGTCCAACTACATTGGGTCCTCTTCTCTTTTGGACGAAAGCCCAAACTCTCCTATCAAGCCATACAATCATAGCAACTGATACAAGAACTGGGACTAATAAAAAAAGTACTCTATAAACTTCAAATAGTAAAATATTTAAATAACTTTGCATTTATCCCTCAGTGCCAGTTCTTTTAACATTTATTTTACTGTTTCTACATTCAGACATTGTTTTTGATGCTCTTGCTACAACATTCGAATAATAATAGTCAATTTCATCAACTATAATTTTCTCTTCAATAAAATCTGGGATNATACAATCATTTAAAGTTTCTTTTTTTTTCTTAATATCTAAATAATTTAATAGATTATCCGTTAGTTCTTCTTTATCTCTAAAAAGTTTTTTTCTTTTTAATAATTCAGACAATTCATTAAAGATTTGGTAATCTTCTTTGGCTTCACCGGGTGGAAATGATGCTTGATAAGCTTTTTGAATTTTTCCTTCTAAATTAACAAAGTGTGCATCTTGTTCTGTATAAGCAGCTCCAGGCAAAACAATATCTGATAANTCTGCACCTTTATCGCCATGGCTACCTATATAAATTATAAATTCATTTTTTTTCTTAAANTTAATATTATCTTGACCAATCAAAAAAACTATTTCGAAATTATTTTTCTTTAATGCTTCCAAAGTTAAATTATTTTCGGCANTTACTATATCAAGATCAAATCCACCAACTGTAGCAGCGTGCTTGGATAATATATTAAGTGAGTTCCAATCTTCATTAATTTTATTATTATCAATTAAATATTTCTTAAAACTTTCAAAAATAAACTTACCAGATTTCATGTTTAAAACTGAATTCCCTAAAATTATTAGAGGTTTTTTTGAGTTTTTAATCTTTTCACTTACATCAGATTTGTTCTCACAAATATTTTTTATTGTACTTGTTTTGTTATCAAGAACTTCATATGGATAAGTTTGATCACCAATGTCTCCTAGTGAATAAATATTTGGTTTATTTGTGAGATAACTTTTCCTTATTCTTGCATTGAGAATTGTNGCTTCTAGTCTTGGATTTGCACCTACTAGTAAAATCAAATCCGATTCCTCAATTCCACTTATCTGTGAATTGAAAATATAATTAGATCTACTATCTAAGTTTACGTAAGCATTGTCATCCCTAGATTCTAAATTTTTTGATTTAATTGTCTTTTCAAAAAAATCNTTGGCTACGTACATTGTCTCTAAATTNGTTANNTCTCCTGTAAANCCAGCAATTTTATCTGCNGAAGTTANTTTGATTTTTTCAACTACAATTTCATATGCTTCTTTCCAAGAAATTTTTTTAAATTCACCTCCAACTTTTTTATAAGGATTATCTAATCGTTGACTCTTAAGGCCATCGCATGCATATCTTGTTTTATCAGATATCCACTCTTCGTTTATTTCTTCATTTATTCTTGGCATAATACGTTTAACTTCCCAACCATAGGTATCAACTCTTATATTTGAACCAACTGAGTCCATCACATCGATAGTTTCAGTTTTTTTTAATTCCCATGGTCTTGCTTCAAATACATAAGGTTTTGATGTGAGTGCACCAACTGGACATAAATCTATGACATTTGCGGAAAGNTCTGACTCCATAGACTTTTCCAGATAAGTTGTAATTTGCATGTTTTCACCTCTTCCAATTGCCCCTAACTCTGGAACACCGGCAACTTCAGTGGCAAATCTAATACAACGCGTACAGTGAATACATCTTGTCATTTGAGTTTTTATAAGTGGNCCCATATATTTCTCTGGCACATCTCTTTTNTTTTCTTTAAATCTTGATTTATCAATTCCATAATACATAGATTGGTCTTGCAAATCACATTCCCCACCTTGATCACAAACTGGACAATCTAAAGGGTGATTAGCTAGTAAAAATTCCATAACTCCTTTTCTAGCTTTCTCAACTAATGGAGTATTNGTTTTAATATTCATTCCTTCTGTTGCTGGCATTGCACAAGAAGCTATTGGTTTAGGAGATTTTTCCATTTCAACTAAGCACATTCTGCAATTTCCTGCTATCGACAATTTTTCATGATAACAAAANCGAGGAATTTCAACCCCAGCTTTCTCGCATGCTTGCAGTACTGTTAGACCNTCGTCTATTTCTATATCTTTATCGTTAACTTTTAATTTCAGCATTATCTTTCTCTAGTAAATGTTGATCTACAAGGTATGGAATTTTGTTATTTTTATTTACCAGTGGATTAAAATTATTTCTCTTAACAATCTCCTTTTTGAAATGTCTTAATAAGCCTTGAACTGGCCATGCTGAACCTTCACCAAAAGCACAAATTGTATGCCCCTCTATTTGTTGAGTTACATCCATTAACATGTCTACCTCTTCTCTTGATGCTTCACCTTTAGCCATTCTTTCAAGCATTCTCCACATCCAGCCAGAACCTTCTCTACATGGAGTACATTGACCACAGCTTTCATGTTTATAAAATCTTGCGATCCTAGCCATACACTTAATTATATCTTGATCTTTATTTATTACTACTATGCCTGCTGTACCCAAACCACTTTTTTGTTCAACAAGAGAGTCAAAATCCATTTTTAGATTTTCACATATATCTTTTGGAAGCATTGGCATTGAAGAACCTCCTGGTATGACAGCTTTTAGATTCTCCCAACCTCCTATAACACCTCCTGCATGCTTCTCAATTAATTCTTTTAAAGAAATTCCCATTTCCTCCTCAACGTTGCAGGGATTGTTTACGTTACCAGATATACAAAATATTTTTGTTCCTCTATTTTTAGGTTTTCCAATACTTGAAAACCACTTAGAACCTCTTTTTAAAATGGTCGGTACCACCGCAATAGTCTCAACATTATTTATTATTGTCGGACATCCGTAAAGGCCTATTAAAGCAGGAAAGGGAGGTTTTAATCTTGGCTGTCCTTTTTTACCTTCTAAGCTCTCAAGTAAAGCTGTCTCCTCACCACAAATATACGCACCAGCGCCGTAATGAATAAAAATATCAAAATCCCAGTTAGAACCAGAAGCATTTTTACCAATTAAATTTTTTAAATAAGCTTCATCTATTGCTTTTTGTAGTTTTTGACCCTCATTAAAATACTCACCTCTTATATAAATATAACAGACATTGGCATTAACTGCGTAAGCCGAAATCAAACATCCTTCAATTAACTTATGTGGCTCAAATCTTAATATATCTCTGTCTTTACATGTTCCGGGTTCAGATTCGTCAGCATTTATTACTAAGTAATGTGGTCTTGAACCAACTTCTTTTGGAGCGAATGACCATTTTAATCCAGTAGGAAATCCAGCGCCACCCCTTCCTCTTAGTTCTGAAGATTTTATTTCATTGATAATCCATTCTCTACCTTTTGAAATAATTTCTTTTGTATCTTTCCAATCACCTCTTTTCTGCGCAGAGGTTAAGTCTGAACCTAAATCATTATAAAGATTTTGGAATATTCTATTTTTATCCTCAAGCATTTTTAATATCCATTAAAGTTTTTCTATTATTTTCTGGTTCAGAGTTAATTCTGCCTCTGTAAGATCCCGACTTGGGAGTTTCACCCCTAATTGTTTGGTCAATAATTTTCTCTAATTTGTTTGCGTCTAAATCTTCGTAATAATCGTCATTAATTTGTACCATTGGTGCATTTATACAAGCACCTAAACATTCAACTTCCATCCATGAAACTTTACCATCTTTTGAAACTTCATTTTCATCTTCTGAAATTTTTTTTTTACATACGTCTACTAATTTGTAAGCACCTCTTAACATACACGGTGTTGTTGTACAAACTTGATAAAAAAACTCACCCACAGGTGATAAATTATACATTGAGTAAAATGTTGCTACTTCATAAACTTTTATATAGGGCATGCTTAAAAACTTAGCTATATACTTCATTGAAGCAAGAGGTATCCAATTATTATTTTGTCTTTGCGCTATATAAAGCAAAGACATTACTGCACTTTGTTGTTTTCCTTCTGGATAATTTAAAATCATCTTATTCGCTAGTTCAATATTTTGTTTATTGAATTCAAATGTATCTGGCTGATTTTTTGAAATTTTTTTTAAACTCATCTGTCGATTTCTCCAAAAACTATATCAAGAGATCCTAAAACTGCAGGTACATCAGCTAACATATGTCCTTTAATAAGGTAATCCATCGCTTGTAGATGAGAAAATCCTGGAGCTCTAATTTTACATTTATAAGGCCTGCTAGANCCGTCTGAAATTAAATAAACCCCAAATTCACCTTTGGGTGCCTCAACAGCTGTATATATTTCATCTTTATCTACTCTATAACCCTCAGTAAATAATTTAAAATGATGTATTANAGCCTCCATGGACTCTTTCAATTCTTTTTTGGGTGGTGGNGAGATTTTACCATCCATAGATTTAATTGGNCCNTTNGGCATTNTTTGTAAACANTGATCAATAATTTTTACACTNTCTCTCATTTCCTCAATTCTACATAGATAACGATCATAACAATCACCATTCTTACCTATTGGTATTTTGAAATCTAGTTGATCATAACAATCATAAGGTTGAGATTTTCTNAAATCCCAAGGAACACTTGATCCTCTTAACATCACTCCTGAAAAAGAATAATCTAANGCATCTTGTTTTGATACAATTCCTATATCAACATTTCTTTGTTTAAAAATTCTATTTTCAGTNAATAAGTTTTCTAAATCNTCAATTATTTTTGGAAATTTTTTTGTAAAATCAAAAATATCAGCCTCNAATCCTCTTGGTAAATCTTGATGAACTCCGCCTGCTCTGAAATAGTTAGCATGCAATCTTGATCCAGAAACACGCTCATAAAAAGTCATTAAAGTTTCTCTTTCTTCAAATCCCCATAATGATGGAGTTAACGCTCCTACATCAAGCGCTTGTGTGGTTATATTAAGAATATGACTTAGTATTCTTCCTATCTCACAAAACATAACTCTAATAAATTGAGCTCTTATTGGAACTTCAATACTTAAAATTTTTTCTATAGCTAATGCAAAAGCATGTTCTTGATTCATGGGTGCCACATAATCCAACCTATCAAAGTATGGAACTGCTTGAGAGTAAGTTTTGTTTTCGATTAATTTTTCGGTTCCTCTATGGAGGAGACCGATATGAGGATCGGCTTTTTCAACGACTTCACCATTTAATTCTAGTATCAATCTCAAAACTCCATGCGCAGCAGGGTGTTGTGGTCCAAAATTAAGATTTAGTGTTTTAGTTTGTTTTGACATTTATTTTTTTGTTTGGTTTTTTATATACTTTGTTCCTTCCCAAGGACTTTCGTAATCGAAGTTTCTGTAATTTTGCTCTAATTTAACTGGTTCGTATATTACTTTCTTTGCCTCTTCGCTGTATCTCACTTCATTATGACCAGTTATTGGAAAATCTTTTCTTAATGGATGTCCTTCGAAACCATAATCAGTTAAAATTCTTCTTAAATCAGGATGATCTTGGAAATTAACTCCATACATGTCAAATACTTCTCTTTCCATCCAATTTGCAGATGGATAAATTTTAGTTAAAGATGGTATTTTTTCACCTTCACCAATACCAAATTGAATTATTATTCTTGTGTTAAATTCATGACTAAGCAACAGATAAACAATTTTAAATCTCTGATCATTTTCAGGATAATCTACTGCTGTTATATCTATTAGTTGCTTAAACTTAGTTTGTTGGTTTGTTTTTAAAAAAAGAATAACATCTATTATATCGGTGCTATCAATTGTTAAATAAATTTGACCATGTTTAATTTTCGATGAATTTACTTTAGTAGTAAGTTCTGAATTAATTTTTTTTTCTAAACTAATTAAATCTTCCATAATTATCTTTCTAAAGATCCATGATTACGTATTTTTTTTTGTAGTTGCATTATTCCATATAATAGCGCTTCAGCTGATGGTGGGCATCCAGGAACATAGATATCAACTGGAACAATCCTATCACATCCCCTTACGACAGAATATGAATAATGGTAATAGCCACCACCATTTGCGCAGCTACCCATTGATATAACATATCTTGGTTCAGGCATTTGATCATAAACTTTTCTTAATGCTGGAGCCATTTTGTTTGTCAAAGTTCCAGCAACAATCATGACATCAGATTGTCTAGGTGATGCTCTAGGTGCAGCACCAAATCTTTCTAGGTCATATCTTGGCATTGAAGCTTGCATCATTTCAACAGCACAGCAAGCTAACCCAAAAGTCATCCAGTGCAAAGATCCTGTTCTTGCCCAATTAACCAAATTATCAAAAGAAGTGGTTATAAAACCTTTGTCTGCAAAATCTTTTGCTAACTCTTTAAATTCGTCTGGAATTTGTTTTTCTTTATCTATAATATTCATGTTATTCCCAGTCTAAAGCTCCTTTTTTCCATTCATAAATAAAACCAATTGTTAATATAAATAAAAAAATCATCATTGAAACAAAACCAAAGATACCGATTTTTCCTAATGAGATCGCCCAAGGAAATAAAAAAGCTATCTCTAAATCAAATATAATAAAGAGTATNGCAACAAGGTAAAANCTTACATCAAACTCCATTCTNGANTCATTAAANGGCTCAAANCCACATTCATANGCTGATAATTTTTCAGGATCTGGGTTATTAGGTGAAAATAAAAAATTAACCACAATAAATCCTGCGCTCAAGACTAAAGCAATAAACAAAAAAAGAATAANCGGTAAATAATCTTTTAAAAATTCTAACAACATANATTTATATATTTAAANGCACANGAGTAGAAAAATTCCAAAAAATGCACATTTAAATTTTTAATAGTTTAAAGTTTTATAAAATAGCAATAGTNCTATCGTACATTTTTATAGGTATTTTTGTGTATAATAATAGTGAAATTTAGTCACGTTTTTTATGGCTAATTTACTATCTGATTTATAAAATGAGAATAGTTATCAACCTAATGGCGGGAGTGACGGGACTCGAACCCGCGACCTATCGCGTGACAGGCGATCGCTCTAACCAACTGAGCTACACCCCCATTTTGGTGGGCAGTAAAGGACTCGAACCTTTGACCCCCTCGGTGTAAACGAGATGCTCTACCAACTGAGCTAACCGCCCAAAATATTTGGTACTAATACAACAACGCTTAATTAAAGTAAATTATTAATTATTGAATACTGGCTTGAGATTTGTCGTCCTTTTTTCCTTCAGAAATTTTTTCTACCTCTACCCAGTCCACTCTTTTCAATTCTTTTGTAAGAGCAATCTTAAGAACATCATCTACAACACCGACTGTTGTTAGTTTAATATCATTTTTAACTTTTTCAGGTATATCTGATAAATCTTTTTCGTTTTCTTTTGGTATTAAAACCTCTTTAATGCCAGCCCTATGTGCAGCTAATAATTTTTCTTTTAAGCCACCTATAGGAAGAACTTGACCCGTAATTGTGACTTCACCAGTCATAGCAATATCTCTTCTGACAGGTATTTTTGTTATTGATGATACTATAGAAGTAACCATTCCAATACCTGCAGATGGTCCATCTTTTGGTGTAGCACCTTCTGGAACATGGATATGAAAATCTTTCTTTTCAAAAACTGGTGGTATTATACCAAAATCTAAACTTTTAGATCTAACATAAGATTTTGCAGCTTTTACCGACTCCTGCATCACATCTCCAAGTTTACCAGTAATTTGCATTCTGCCTTTACCTGGCATGTTTACTGTTTCAATTTTAAGAATTTCTCCACCAAACTCAGTCCAGGCCAAACCGGTAACAACTCCAACTCGGTTTTCACTTTCTAATTCACCATATTTAAATTTTTTGATACCAAGAAAGTCGTTGATATTATTTGGTTCAACTTTTACTTTAGCCTCTTCTGAACTAACTACTTTTTTAACGACCTTTCTAGTAATTTTTGAAATTTCTCTTTCTAAATTTCTTACACCTGCTTCTCTAGTGTAATTTCTAATAATTTCCTTAAATGTCCCATCTTTTAAATCCATTTCTCCATCCTTAACACCATTCTCTTTAAGTGCTTTAGGTAACAAAAATTTATTAGCGATATTAACTTTTTCATCCTCTGTATAACCTGGTATTCTTATCACTTCCATTCTATCTAAAAGTGGTGGTAAAATATTTAAAGTGTTTGCTGTTGTAACAAACATCACATCAGATAAATCATAATCTACTTCTAAATAGTGATCGTTAAAAGTTGTGTTTTGTTCTGGATCAAGAGCTTCCAATAAAGCTGAAGACGGATCACCTCTATAATCGTTTCCAACTTTATCAATCTCATCAAGTAGGAATAAAGGATTTTTTGTTCCAGCTTTTTTCATCATCTGAATAATTTTTCCAGGTAAAGATCCAATATAAGTTCTTCTGTGACCACGGACTTCTGCTTCATCTCTTACACCTCCTAATGACATTCTAACAAATTGTCTATTTGTAGCCTTAGCAATAGATTTGCCTAATGAAGTTTTTCCAACTCCAGGAGGTCCAATT
>NZKC01000040.1 GCA_002692475.1 Candidatus Pelagibacter sp. | reverse complement strand
CCCCAATTGCTCTTCTAGCAGACCAACCTAAGAAATGGCAGATGGGTTTCCAGGAACCAGCGTCTCAATCAATGAGAGACATAGTGTGGTTTCATAATTACATGCTTGTTCCAATTATTGTTGCTATAAGTGCTTTTGTTTTATTTCTAATGCTTTATGCAATGGTTAAATTTAGAGCCTCAAGAAATCCCAACCCATCAAAAAGAACACATAATGTTTTGGTTGAGGTAGTATGGACACTAGTACCTTGTTTAATTTTAATTGTTATGGCTGTTCCCTCTTTTAAAGTTTTATACTCTCAAGATGAAATACCGAAAGCAGATGTAACAATCAAAGCCATAGGCTATCAATGGTATTGGGGATATGAATATCCAGACGAAAATATAATTTTCGACTCTTATATGATAGAAGAGAATGATCTTAAAGAGGGTCAGCCTAGATTATTAGCAGTTGATAATGAAGTTATTGTTCCTGTAAACAAAGTAGTTAAAGTATTAATTACAGCTAATGATGTTTTGCATGCATGGGCACTACCAGCTTTTGGAGTTAAAAGAGATGCAATGCCAGGCAGAGTTAATGAGACATGGTTCAAGGCTGAAAGAACAGGAACTTTTTATGGGCAATGTTCTGAGCTTTGTGGTATTAAACACGCATTTATGCCAATAACTGTAAGAGTAGTGTCAGAACAAGAATACCTAGATTGGCTTGAAGAAGCAAAAATTAAATTTGCCAAAGAAGTAATTGAAGATAATAATAAATTAATAGCTAGTAAATAAAAAAAATGTATAGCCAAACAACAACGCACGATCATCATAATCCATCAGGTTGGAAGAGATGGGCATATTCAACTAATCATAAAGATATAGGAACAATGTACTTAATCTTTGCAATTATTGCAGGATTAATAGGTACTGCTTTTTCTGTCTTAATGAGAATGGAGTTAATGCATCCAGGTGATGGAATTTTAGGAGGCGACTATCATTTATATAATGTTTTAGTAACTGGTCATGGATTAATAATGATTTTTTTTATGGTCATGCCAGCAATGATAGGAGGATTTGGAAATTGGTTTGTTCCAATAATGATAGGTGCTCCTGATATGGCTTTTCCTAGAATGAATAATATTTCGTTTTGGTTGTTACCAGTTTCATTTATTTTATTATTATCTTCAATATTTGTAGATGGTCCTCCAGGTGCGCAAGGAGTTGGTGGAGGTTGGACTATTTATCCTCCTTTATCCTCAAAGACTGGTCAGCCAGGTCCAGCAATGGATTTAGCAATTTTAAGTTTACACATTGCCGGTGCTTCTTCAATTTTAGGTGCAGTTAATTTTATAACAACAATTCTTAATATGAGAACTCCTGGAATGACACTTCATAAAATGCCATTATTTGCTTGGTCTATTTTAGTTACAGCTTTTTTATTATTATTATCTTTGCCAGTTTTAGCTGGGGCAATTACTATGTTATTAACTGATAGAAATTTTGGGACAGCTTTTTTTGAAGCTCAGTCAGGCGGTGATCCAATGCTATTTCAACACTTATTTTGGTTTTTTGGTCATCCAGAAGTATATATTTTAATTTTACCAGGTTTTGGAATGATTAGTCATATTGTTTCTACTTTTTCAAAAAAACCAGTTTTCGGATATTTGGGTATGGCTTATGCCATGGTTGCTATTGGTATAGTCGGTTTTGTAGTATGGGCTCATCACATGTACACGGTTGGATTAAATACAGATACCAAAGCATATTTTTTAGCAGCTACAATGATCATTGCAGTCCCTACTGGAATTAAAATTTTTTCATGGATTGCAACAATGTGGGGTGGCTCGATTTCTTTTAAAACTCCTATGGTTTGGGCATTAGGTTTTATTTTTCTATTTACTGTTGGGGGTGTTACTGGTGTAGTTTTAGCGAATGCTGGCGTTGATACAGCCTTACATGACACTTATTATGTAGTAGCTCACTTTCACTATGTGCTTTCTTTAGGAGCTGTTTTTGCAATTTTTGCAGGATTTTATTACTGGTTTGGAAAAATGTCAGGTTATGAATATTCAGAGTGGCTTGGTCAATTGCATTTTTGGCTTACTTTTATAGGAGTAAACTTAGTTTTCTTCCCGCAACACTTTTTAGGATTAGCGGGTATGCCAAGAAGGTACGCAGATTATCCTGATGCTTTTGCTGATTGGAACTATATTTCTTCAATAGGATCATACATATCAGTGGTTGGTTTAGGTGTGTTCTTAATAAATCTTATTTATGCTTTCGCAAAAAAGAAAAAAGCTGCCCAAAATCCTTGGGGAGAAGGAGCAACAACTTTGGAATGGACAGTTCCATCCCCACCAAACTTTCATACGTTTGATGAGCTTCCAAAATTTGAAGATTATGAGGGTACAGAAAAATCTAGCAGTTAGATTTTTATTAGAATATATAAATTAAAAATGTCGACCACAAATATCAGAATTAAAAAAAATCAGTCTATAGATATTAAGATAGTTTCTGAGCTTTTAAAATTAATGAAACCAAGAGTGATGTCTTTGGTTATATTTACTTGTGCAGTAGGTTTGTTAATATCACCAGTTACTATTCCTTTAAAAGAAGCAATGTTAGGTATTTTGTTTGTTGCAATGGGGGCAGGAGCTGCTGGAACTTTAAATATGTGGTACGAAGCAGATTTAGATAAGCTCATGTCCAGAACTTGCTTAAGACCTATACCAAGAGGAAAAATAAATAGAAATCAAGCTTTAGTTTTTGGTATTTTGTTATCAATTACATCAGTAACAAGTCTTTATTTATTTACAAATTTTCTTTCTGCTTTTTTATTATTTTTTACTATTTTCTTTTATGTGTTTGTTTACACAGTTTGGTTAAAAAGAAAGACATCTCAGAATATTGTTATTGGTGGAGCTTCAGGGGCCTTACCTCCAGTAATAGGATGGACTATTGCAACTAATTCTCTATCACTAGAACCATTAATACTTTTTTTAATAATTTTTATTTGGACCCCTTCACATTTTTGGGCACTAAGTCTTTATAAAGCAAATGATTATAAAAAAGCAAAAATACCAATGCTTCCTATTACAGATGGTATAGAAAATACTAAAAAAAATATTTTAGTTTATTCTCTGTTAATGCTTCCTATTATTATCTCACCTTATATTGTTGGTTTTGCTGGATTAACTTATTTAGTTCCTGCTTTAGCTCTTACGCTTTATTATAATTATATTTGTTTGAGCCTTTATAAATTTAAAAAAGACAAATTTGACATTAAAATTGCAAGACAAGTTTTTAGTTATTCAATTTTGTATTTATTTTTATTATTTGTATTATTTTTATTAGACAAGGTTATTTAATGATACCTGACAAAAAACTTAAACGAAAAAATGTATGGACTGCAGTTGGTTTATTAATATTCATTGTTTTTCTTTTTATTTTTAGTCTTTATAATATAGGGGTTTTTGATAGACCTATCTAGACAATGAAAAAAAATACTCTAACCCCTTTAATACTTTCAGGAATTTTTGTATTTATGTTGGGACTGTCATTTGCTGCNGTTCCATTATATGACTTATTTTGTCGAGTTACAGGATTTGGAGGCACAACACAGGTTTCGAAAGAGCCTCCTAAAATTGTNCTTGATGAAGTCATAAGTGTCCGACTTGATACAAATGTAAATGGTAACTTGGCATGGGATTTTAAAGCNAAAAAAAACTTGTTAGATGTNAAACCTGGCAAGGTATATAATATAGATTTCGNAGTAGAAAATATCGGGAACGAACCTTCAGCTGGGGTNGCTAGCTACAATGTTTCNCCGTCTTCTTTTGGGCAATATTTTAATAAGTTAGGTTGTTTTTGTTTTGAAAAACAGGTACTAAATCCAGGAGAAAAGGCANTTTACAAACTAGTTTTTTATTTAGATCCAGAGCTTGTAAATGACCCAAAAACCGCAAATGTAGAAGATGTTACTATGTCATATACTTTTTTTTCATCTGATTATTATAAACAATCAAANAATTTAAATTAAGATGTCTGCCGGAGAACAAAAACACGATTATCATTTAGTAGATCCAAGCCCTTGGCCAATTTATACTTCATTTGCAACGTTAGTGACAGCGATTGGAACAGTTTATTATTTTCATAGTGAAGTTATGTGGGCAATGATTTTGGGTTTTGTTTTACTAATTTACGGAGCATTTATGTGGTTTAGAGATGTAGTTATAGAAGCAGAACATCAAGGCCATCATACCCCAGTTGTTCAAATACACCATAGATACGGAATGACTTTATTTATTGCATCAGAGGTAATGTTTTTTGTTGCATGGTTTTGGGCATATTTTGATGCAAGTTTATTTCCCTCAGAATTTGTTGGTAATGTGTGGCCACCAAAAGATATAGAAACTTTTGATCCTTGGGACATACCTTTAATTAATACTTTAGTNTTACTTCTATCNGGAACAACTGTCACTTGGGCACACCATTCATTACTTGAGGATGATAGAAAAGGTTTTATTCAAGGTTTAAGTTTGACAGTATTTTTAGGTGCTTGTTTTACAGCTTTGCAGATTTATGAATATCATCATGCGACTTTTAGTTTCTCAGGACATATTTATGGAGCTACCTTCTACATGGCAACAGGATTTCATGGATTTCATGTTCTTATAGGTACTATTTTTTTGGCAGTTTGTTTATGGAGAGGAAAACTAGGTCATTTTAATAAAGATCACCATTTTGGTTTTGAAGCAGCGGCATGGTATTGGCATTTTGTTGATGTGGTTTGGCTATTTTTGTTTGCTGCTATTTATATTTGGGGTAGTTAATAAATTCCTTGAGGCATAAATTTTTTTTTTCTGTATTCGTTTATTTTTTTATATTGGTATTTATTTCATTAGGTAGCTGGCAATTAATAAGACTTAATTGGAAATTGGAATTAATATCAGAAATNGAAAATAGTATAAATTCAGAGCCTGTGNATTTTTCAGGTGAAAATCCNAAAAATTTTAAAAAAGTNAATTTNANAGCAANTTTAAANAATTCAAGGNTNATATATTTATATAGTTTGAACGAAAGTGGAAAGCCAGGCTTTGATATAATCAATACAATAATTATAGGAAATAAAAATTTTCTTTTAAATAGAGGATGGATACCTAAAAATTTTAAAAATAAAAATTTTGATATATCAACTCCCAATTTAACAGGTATTTTAAGAAAGAAATCAAACAAAAATTATTTTAAACCCGAAAATGATATTTCGAAAAATTATTGGTTTACTTTAAAAGATGAAGATCTTTTAAAATTTACTGGTAAAAAATTTTCCAATTATATTATTTATGAAACTCATGATAGATCTTCGTTTCCAAAAGCAAAAAAAATTGGTGCAAATATTTCAAATAACCATTTAAAATACTCACTTACATGGTTTTCATTAGCGATTTCAATTTTTTTAATATACTTATATTTTAGAAAAAAAAATTACTAATGATTTACGTAAGTACAAGGGATAACTCTAAAGAATTCAGTTTTGAGGAGGTTTTTATAAAAGGCTTAGCTGATGATGGAGGTCTTTATGTTCCAAAATCATTAAAAAAATACAACTCCCAAGAATTATCAAAACTTAAGAACTTAAATTATAATGAAATCTCTACTGAGATAATTAATCAATTTTCATCCGATTTTATCTCCAAAAAAGAGCTTTCTTACTTGATTAAAAAATCATATTCAAAATTTAGAGAAAACGAGGTTGTAAAAATTTCAAATATTGGAGAATTGAAATTATTAGAATTATTTCACGGTCCTACATTAGCTTTCAAAGATGTAGCAATGCAATTTATTGGAAATTTATATGAATATTATTTAAGTAAAAATGATAAAAAAATTAATATAGTTGTTGCAACTTCGGGCGATACAGGTGCGGCAGCAATAAATGCAATTCAAGGAAAATCAAATTTAAATATTTTTGTTTTACATCCAAATAACAGAATTTCTTCTGTACAAAGAAAGATAATGACAACAGTCGAAGAAAAAAACGTTTTCAATATTGCTATTGAAGGTAACTTTGATGATTGTCAGAACATTGTTAAAAGTATGTTTTCTGACTTGGAGTTTTCTAGGTCCATAAATATGTCAGGAGTAAATTCGATCAACTGGGCAAGAATTATTGCTCAAACAGTATATTATTTTTACACATATTTTAAATTAAACAAAAAAAGTATTTCATTTTCGGTGCCAACTGGAAATTTTGGTGATGTTTTTGCCGGATATCTTGCAAAGAAAATGGGTTTGCCGATTGATAAACTAATTGTTGCTACAAATGAAAATGATATTTTGCATAGAGCTATTTCAAATGGAGACTACATTTCAAAAAAAGTAAAAGAAACACTATCACCAAGTATGGATATTCAATTAGCAAGTAATTTTGAAAGATTAATTTATTATATTAATAATTCCAACTCTGAAAAGACAGCAGAAATTATGAAAAAAGTTAAGCAAAATTCGTATCAAATTGAAAAGAACAATTTAGATATCATACAAAAAGATTTTTTATCTGAAAGTTGTAATGAACAAGAAACTTTAGAAATTATTAAAAAAAATTACGAAATAAATAATATTGTATTAGATCCACATACTGCAGTGGGAGTAGGGGCTGCTAATAAATTATCATTTAATGATTGTGTTGTTTTATCTACAGCTCATCCATGTAAATTTCCAGAGTCTACAAATAGTGCAATAAATAAACATGAAAAATTACCCAATGAACTTCAGCATGTGCTTGATAAAAACGAGAATTTTCAAATATTAAAAAACAATACAGATGATGTAAAAAACTTCATTAAAAGTAAAATTTAAATTTTACCGGACNTTAAATTAACTTATAGATTGGCAGCTTCTCTAGCAATTAAATCAACTTCGTTGTTTAATTTATCAATTGAATGCGCTTTTACCCAGTTCCATTCAACATTAAAGTCATTAGAAAGCGTATCTAATTCTATCCATAATTCTTTATTTTTAACACTTTGCTTACTAGCAGTTTTCCATCCATTTTTTTTCCAATTATGTATCCACTCAGTAATACCTGACTTTACATATTTTGAGTCAGTAAAAATCTGAGCTTTACTACCTTTGGGAATTTTTTTAAGGGCGTTAATAGGGGCAAGCAATTCCATCTGATTATTCGTAGTGTTTTTTTTACTTCCTTTTATATGATTTTTTTTACCATCAATGATAATTATTGCTGCCCATCCGCCATTTCCCGGGTTACCTAAGCATGAACCATCAGTGTATATTTTAATCATTACTTTATATAATTTTTATAAGAATTTATTTGACGATGAAAATTTAATTTTTGAATATATTCTTTTGGGTCTTTAATCTTAATAATTGCATTTTTAGGAGTATTTAAATAATCATAAGCCCTAGTTAGAAGATATCTTAGAGCTGAACCTTTACACATAGTATTAAAATTTTTTTTTTCTGAATTCGTTAATTTTCTAATACCTTCGTAACCTTTAAGAAGATTTGAGGATTTTTTTTTATCTAAAATATATTTATTATTTCTTTTTTTAAAACATAATGCATTTACACACGTAGCGAGTTCATATGACAAATAATCATTACATGAAAAATAAAAGTCTATAAAGCCATGAAATTTTTTCTTATAAAATATAATATTATCAACGAATAAATCTGAATGTATAATTCCACTAGGAAGATTTTTAGGCCATTTCTCCTTTATTTCGCTTAATTCATCTTTCATAAGTTTTTTTAAATTTTTAGATAATTTGTTAATTTTTATGCCTATTTTTGATAATAAGTTAGGCCAAGATGAAATTGATAAAGAATTTTTCCTGTAAAGTTTTATTTTTTTTGATGCCATATGNAGTTTAGCTATATTTCTTCCAACCATATAACAATCATTGTAGTTNAGTTCCTTCTTATCATTACCNTCAAGAAATGAGACGATACATGCATTTTTGTTTCTTATCTTAAATATAAATTTACCTTTTTTACTTTTTACTGGGTTTGGACATTTTACCTTAAATTTAGAGAGACTTGACATTAAGTTCATAAAAAAAGGAAGATCNCGAGAATTTACTCTTTTTTCAAAAATAGTTAAAATATATTTTTTGTTTTTAATATTTATAAGATAATTAGTATTTTCAATACCTTTTTTAATACCTTTAAACTTTATAATTTTTCCTAAATTAAATTGATTTTCAATATTTAGGATATCCTTATTATTAACTTTTGTAAAAACTGCCATTAGTTCAATCTTCCTGGGATCTTAAAGGTAATATCTTCTTTTATAATTTCTACTTCTTCGATATTTACTTTAAATTGTTTTTTTAATTTGTTAATAAAATTTNCTACTAGAATTTCAGGTGCAGATGCACCAGATGAGATTCCTATNGTTTGACATTTTGTAATTTTTTCCATAGGTATATTACTTTCAGAGTGAATTAAAATTGCTTCTTTACAGCCAGAATTATTCGCAACCTCTACCAATCTCACAGAATTTGATGAATTTCGGCTACCTATAACAAAGAACATATCGCAAAGTTTTGCAATTTTTTTAACNGCTGCTTGTCTATTTGTTGTTGCATAACAAATATCCTCTTTTTTTGGTTCTTTAATATCTGAAAATTTTTCTTTGAGTGCATTAATTATATCTTTTGTATCATCAACGGATAGAGTTGTTTGAGTGACAAATGCTAACTTTTTATTTTCTTTTTTTTTGAAATTTTTAACATCTGCAATATTTTCAATTAGATCAATAGTGCCCTCTGGNATTTGCCCCATTGTNCCTACTACCTCTGGATGATTTTTGTGACCAATTAATAAAACGTGATATCCACTTTTATTTAAGTTTTCGGCTTCCCTATGAACCTTAGAAACTAAAGGACAGGTAGCATCAATATAATCCATTTTTAAGTTCTTAGCCTCAGCAGGAACCACTTTTGGAACTCCATGTGCGGAAAAAATAACTGGCCTTGTTTTATCTTTTATTTCACNTAATTCTTCTACAAATATAGCTCCAATTTTTTTTAAACTTTCAACCACATGTTTATTGTGNACTATTTCATGTCTGACATAAATTGGAGCACCATATTTTGTNATACTTTTTTTTACAATTTCAATTGCACGGTCAACACCAGCACAAAAACCTCTAGGTGAAGCTAATAGTATTTTAATTTCTNTATTTTTCATCTTTTTCTTTTCTAAAGAATGGGATTAAAAATATAAGACAAGCAACTAAAAAAAACAAACTCCCAAACATTGCCCAAAAACTTCCAATACTTGAAATCGTAAAACCAATTGCAGAGATTATGAATAAAATCCAACCTAATAAATTTATGTTTTTATTTTTCATTTTTTTCAATTAAATATTCGAGCAATATATGCGGAAAGGTTAGGGACGCCAAACCAATAAATATAACCTTAAATATAGCCTCATTTAATTGGTTTAGATCAAGTAGAAAAAATAAAGATAGAATAAAAAAAATTGCTGTAATTAATGACAAAGGTAATGCTTTATTAAAAAATATATTTAAACCTTTTTTTATATTTGTTTTGTTAAGTTCATGGCTTAATGAAATAATATGTCTTATAGAATGTAAAAAACAAAAATAAATTGTAAATGCAAAAAATGGAGTAAAAAAATAATTTAATGCTAATATTGAAGGGATTTCAAAGATAAATGCAGTATATTCTTTTCCAGAAATTAAATAACAAGACAAAAGAACCAAACCTAACATTACTTCAAAAAAATAATATTTATTTAAAAAAAGAAGATAATTTACAAAAAGATCACTTGAAATTATTTTAAAAATTTCAATTGTTTCATTCGAATGAAAAATAATAGGTGAAATAATGATAATNGNTCCTCTTGAAAAATAATAAATCTTTTTTAATTGTAATTGATTGACCTTGCTTAAACTTCTGAAACCATCTTCTTTACCAAAGTGGTAAGCTGCAATTAATAAAAAAATAGATAAAGTAAAAGAAGGCAAAAATTTCCAAATNAATATAATAAAAATAGCTATAAATATATAACTTAAATAAAAAATGATTGGACTTTTTAATTTATAAAACTTTAGAAGTTTTTTACCCTTATAGTTNTCCAGAGATCCATGAGAAACTCCAATTGTTGCTATTAAAAAAAAACATATTAAATTTGTGATACTATTATTTATTATTAGATTATTTTGAGTAAACAGACCAAATAAAATTATTACAAGTACAGCAAACCACATACCGTGGCGAAATTCAAAATCATCAAATTCAAATTTATTCATTATTTAAATAAAGCCTTGATAAAAATCCATTTTGGCATTTTAAAAATTATAGTTAAATCTTCCAAAAAGTTACTTTTGTTAGATAAAAATTTTATAACAGTATTTGGCGAGGTCTTAAACATTTTAAAGAAAATATCAGGCATTTTTTCTGGATGTTTTCTAAGTACTCGTAAAAAAATTTTGTCTAAAAATTGATATTTTTTACTTATCTCATAATTTTCTAATTTGGATATATTTTCAATGTTTTCCCTTATATATTTACTATGTTCTTGAATGTTTAAAAAAGTATAACCAGTACTTAGTCTAGTCATTCCACCCGCAGTCCCAATATTAATATTTTTATTTTTATTAGTATTTGAAGGATAAAAAAGTGGTATTGCACCCAATTCTTTGTAAACAATTTTATAATTTTTAATTTTTAAATTAGTTTCAATATAGTTTTGAAGCTGTTTATCATAATTTTTTTCATTATTAGACATTTTTGATAACCAAGTGGTTTCTACTAATGCTTTATTTTTGGAGTATGGAAGAGTATAAAAAAAATGTACACTTTCTCCTTGATCGCAATCAAAATCCATTAAATTTATAATAGTGTCATCAAAAATATTGCTTTTTGTCTCTATTTCTATTCCACAAAAATGTTGCCATAAATTATCATCATTATTTTCAATCGGTAAAGGAACGCTATTAAAAACAAATGAGTTCTCTACGTTGACTTCACTAATATTTTTGAAAAACTTGATATTTTTATTCTCCCTAAGCGCTGAATTAATTTTTTTATAAAATGCACCACTGTTAATGCTTTGATACGGGTAATCGTTACATTCTAAAAAATTTGTTTTTGAAGGAATATTTATTGAAAAATTTTTCCAGTTTTTTTCAACACAGTCTTCAAAATTATGTGGGAACACTTTCCAAAATGACCAAGTTTTATCTTTCTTATATTCAGTCCTAGGCTCTATAATACCCAGGGTTTTATTTTCCAGTTTGTTATGAATTTGTAATTCATACGCTAATGATAACCCGGCACAACCCCCACCAATTATTATATAATCAAAATCTTTCATCTAAATTTATTTTTTCATTAATTATATTATGTTCATTTTTTCGTAAATGT
>NZKC01000010.1 GCA_002692475.1 Candidatus Pelagibacter sp. | reverse complement strand
CATATTGGTATGGAAAAAATCCTGCTGCATCTTTATTTGGTACTGGTCCTTCATACGGAATGTCATCTCAAGAAGTAATGGGATGGATGGAATATGGTGGAGGAAGAAAATTATATGATGAAACACTTGCGAAAGTAGGTTTTGATTATGTTGGTTTCTTTCATATGCCAATGCCGGCACAGCCATTTGGTTGGTTCAAAAAGAACGTAACTAAAGTGTCTGATGTTAAAGGTATGAAGTACAGAACAGTTGGTCTTGCTACTAACGTTCTTACAGCAATGGGAATGGTCGTTAGACAATTACCAGGTGGTGAAATTCAACCAGCAATGAAAACTGGTTTAATTGAAGCTGCTGAGTTTAACAACCCTACTTCAGACTCTCAATTTGGTATGCAAGATGTTTCTAAGCATTATCACTTAGGAAGCTTCCACCAATCACAGGAGATGTTTGAAATACCAGTTAACAAAAAAACATTTAACAGTTTATCACCAGCTAATCAGGCTATTTTAAAAAATGCTGCTTATGCTGCTAACAGTGATAACTACTTTAAAGCTTTAGTAAGATACTCAGCTGATTTAGCTAAGTTAATGAACGAACATAAAGTAAATGTTTATCAAACTTCAGATGAGATTTTAGCTCAACAATTAAAAGGTTGGGATAAAGTAATTGGCGACTTTAATAAGAAAGATGCTTTCTTTAAAAAGGTCGTTAATTCTCAAAAATCTTATGCAAAAAGAGTAATGAAGTATTTGTTAATGAATCAGCCTAATTACAAACTTGCATATGAAAATGAGTTTGGACCAATAGGAAAAGTTAAGATTTAGTAACTTTTATAAATTAAATTAAGGGGGGCTTCGGCCCCCTTTTTTATTTATTTGATTAATTTAAGACAATTCAATAAAACTCTAAGCTTATGATGAGATCATATATTAAATTAGCTGACCGATTAAGCATATCAATGGGTAAAGCATTTTCTTGGTGCATAGTGATCTTAATGGGAGGGACTTGCTACGAAGTTTTTATGGCGTATGCACTTAATGCACCTACTTTGTGGAATTTTGATTTTAGTCTTCAAATGTATGGAGCAATATTTATGATGGCTGGTGCTTATACATTGTCTACTGAAGCACATGTAAGAGGTGACGTAATTTACAGATTGTTTTCACAAAAAATACAAGCATATATAGATTTAGTTTTATACTTTATATTCTTTTTTCCAGGAGTTATTGCGCTTGCGTTTTATGGTTACGAGTACGCAGCCTTGGCATGGAAAATAAAAGAAACCAGCTGGAATAGCCCTGCACAAATTCAAATTTATATGGCAAAGTCATTAATACCTTTGTCAGGTTCACTTTTGACCATACAAGGTATTAGCGAGGTTTTCAGATGCATCATTTGTATTCAAACAGGAAAATGGCCAGAAAGAGATTCAGCAGATGCTGAAGAAACAGAAAAATTACTAATGAGAACTTCTCAGAAAGGTAATACTGACGATGTTATTTAGTCTAACAAATCCAGAAGTAGCGATTTTAATGATGGGTATATTTCTTTTTGCAGTTTTANTAGGATTCCCGATTGCATTTACNTTAATGGCNATGGGTTTAGGTTTTGGTTATTATGCATATTTTGATCCNACTAAAATGGAACATCTATTTGATAATAGAATATTCCAACTCTTCGTTCAGAATACATATACAGTAATGGATAATAATGTCTTGACCGCCGTTCCTCTTTTTCTATTTATGGGTTATTTAGTAGAAAGAGCAGGAATAGTTGCAAAACTTTTTTTTGCAATAAGATTGGCCTCACATAGACTTCCAGCTTCAATGGCAGTCGCAGCTTTGATTACCTGTACATTGTTTTCAACAGCTACTGGAATTATAGGTGCTGTAGTTACTTTAATGGGCCTCTTGGCTTGGCCAGCAATGGTAAAAGCTGGTTATGATAAAAAATTTGCATCAGGAATAATTTGNGCAGGTGGATGTTTAGGAATTTTAATTCCACCAAGCATTATGTTAATTGTTTACTCTGTAATNGCTCAACTTTCACCTTTAAGATTATTTGCNGCTGCAATATTTCCAGGTCTAATGTTAGCAGGACTTTATATTGGTTATGCTGTTTTTAGAGCGTGGTTAAATCCTTCTATTGCTCCAAAACCTGCAGCTGAAGAAATTCCACCTACTGCAGTTATTTTGAAAGAAGTATTAATTTCATTTCTACCATTATTTTCATTAATCATTTTAGTATTAGGAACAATTCTTGCAGGTATAGCAACTCCAGCTGAAGCTGCTGCGGTGGGAGCTTTCGGTGCTTTAGTGCTATCTTATTTTTATAAAACTCTAAAATGGAAGAATTTTAAAGAGTCGGTATTTTTAACTGCAAAAACTACTGCTATGATTATGTGGCTTTTTATTGGTTCATGGACTTTTGCATCTGTATTTTCTTATTTAGGTGGTCATGAAGTATTTGAACATTTCTTTAAGTCCTTAGATCTTCAACCTTGGCAGTTTTTAGTGATAACCCAAATAATTATTTTTTTATTAGGTTGGCCTTTAGAATGGACTGAGATATTAATTATTTTTGTACCAATATTTTTACCACTAGTAGAATTTTTCGGTGTAAATCCATATTTCTTTGCAATGCTTATTGCATTAAACTTACAAACATCATTTTTAACACCCCCCATGGCCATGTCGGCATATTACTTAAAAGGTGTACAGTCTAAAAATGTTGAATTAATGGAAATATTTAGAGGTATTATGCCATTTTTAGCGATTGTAATATTAGCTATGGTATTGATGTATTGGTTTCCAGGAATTGCTTTATGGTTGCCAGAAAAATTATTTGCTATTTAAATAGATTATAAATGATCGATATATTTTCTTTAAGTGTTGAAGAACTAGCAACAAAAATCAAAGATGCACAAATTACTTCAGTTGAGGTTTGTAACAAATATATTGAAAGAATAAGTAAATTTGAAAAAGAAGTTAAAGCTTGGTCACACTTTGATAAAAAAATTTTATTAGAAAAAGCTTCGGAGGCAGATGATCACAGAAGATCTGGAAAACCAACAGGTCCATTGCATGGAATACCTGTTGCGGTAAAAGATATAATAGGAACTGTAGATATGCCAACTGAATGTGGAACTGTTATTAGAAAAGGAAAGTCGTACTCACAAAATGCTGAAATAATTGATCTCTTAAATTCTGCTGGGGCTATTGTAATGGGTAAGACAGCTACTTCTGAACTAGCTTATCTAAGTCCACCAAAAACAACTAATCCTCACGATTACACCAGAACACCTGGTGGCTCATCAAGTGGATCGGCTGCTTCTGTAGCATCTTTGATGGCACCCTTGTCTATTGGATCTCAAACCGGTGGCTCAATAATTAGACCAGCATCTTATTGTGGTGTGGTAGGTTATAAACCATCTTATGGTTTAATATCTAGAAACGGTGTTTTAAGAACCTCAAACTCGCTGGATCATATAGGCATGTTTGCAAGAAGTGTTGAAGATGTTGCATTACTAGCTAAAGTATTAATTAAAAAAGATCCTTACGATCCAGCTACAGTATATTTTTCTGCAGAAAATATTTTAGAAGAAACTAAAAAAGGCCCATTATTTGAACCTAAATTTATTTTTTATAAAACTGATTATTGGAAAATAGTTGATAAAAAATCTAGAGAAGCATTTGAATATTTTATTAAATCTTTTAAAAATATAGAAGTTTTTGATACTCCGTCATATTTTAAAGATATACACAAATATCATCAAATTATTCATGAAACAGATTTAGCAAATAATTTTTCTTTATATTATAAGAAGTATAAATCAAAATTATCCAAATATATGCAAACTGCAATAGCACAAGGCAATAAACATTCAGCAAAAGATTACGCGGAAGCAATAGATTTTAAAAAAAGAAGTTATGAATCTTATCAAGAAGTTTTTGAAGATTATCATGGTGTTTTAACTCCTTCTAGTCCAGGTGTTGCACCAAAGGGGCTGAAGAGCACTGGAACAGCAGAATTTAATAAAGTTTGGTCTTATTTAGGCACACCCTGTATTTCTCTACCTTTACTTGAAGGTGAAAATAATTTACCATTAGGAGTTCAATTAGTTGGTGATAGATATGATGATCACAGATTTTTAGGGGTTGCAAGATGGCTAGAAAAGGAATGTCAGAATTAAAATGAATAAATTAACCACAGTTGTTGGATTGTCTTTTGCTATATTTTTTTTAATAGGTTTAGCAACAACATTAACAAGATCTATGATGATTGGATTTATAGATGTAATTCCAGTTTATTTGTTAATGGGCATCGCTATTGCAATGATGATTTACGAAGCCTTTTTTGATAAAAGTTAATTAATTTTCTTATAATGAAAATAGGAAGCATTGCATTAAATTCCTTTTTTATACTAATAGCAATATACCTTTTTATAATAATTTTTTTATCTTTTTACCAAAGAAAGTTACTTTATCATCCAAGCGAAAATAATTATTTAGATGAAACATCTCTCAATCACAAAGTAGAAAAAGTTTATATCCAATCTGAAAACAAGCTTGTATCTTGGAATTTTCAAAAAAATCCAAAATTCAAAACTTTACTTTTTTTTCATGGCAATGCAGGGAGACTTGATAATAGAATTTATAAACTCAATGAATTAGCAAAATTAGATTTAAATTATTTGATAATTGCGTATAGAGGTTTTAGCGGAAACAAAGGAAATCCGACTGAAATGGGCCTTTATAAAGATGCTAAAGCAGCAAAAGATTGGCTTAATAATCAAGGTATAGATGATCAAAATATTATTTTATATGGGGAGTCTTTAGGAACAGCAATTGCAATAGATCTTGGAAAGAGTTTTAAATTTTCTGGAATAATACTAGAGTCTCCTTTTACTTCGATGGAGAAATTGGCAAAAAAATATTACCCAATTTTTCCAATTAAGATGATTTTAAAAGATAAATATGATTCTTTGGAAAAAATTAAGGAAATTAATTTCCCAATTTTAGTAATGCATGGAGAAAAAGATACTATCGTTCCGTTTAGTATGGGGGTTAAAATTTATGAGAATGCCAACAGTCCGAAATCAAAATATTTTATAAAATATGATGATCATATGATGAATTTTGACCAAAATTTAGTTAAAGCTATTGAAAAATTTATTAATAATTTAAAATAGACACATTTTAAACAAATAGCCTTCAAATTTTAATAATAATCTAAAAATTATGAAAATCCTCGTAATTTTTATTTTATCTATTCTTATTTGCAAACCCGTATTGTCAGAGCCATCAGACGATTATTTTCATATCGGAAAAATGGTTTCATATGATAAAAAATTTACTTTATATTTTAAAACAAGAGAAAATGCCATTTTAGCTAGAGGTGAAGATTTTAATTATATAACTGATTACCCTCAGGATCTTTATCTATATGATAATAATTTAAAAAAAGATTTTCCTTTAATTTCCTATGAGTGGTTTCCAAAAAAAGCAAAGTTATTTTTAGATAATTATGACTTTCCAGTTTTCCCCGAAGATTTTGCTTATTATTTATTAGAAGATAACAATACATTGATCATGGTAAGTGCTAACAAAAATATTTCAAAAAATCTTAAATTTAATATCCAAAAAAGAGAATTAAAATCAGAAGAAGTAGGAGGAAAATTAAGTTTTATAATTTCTTCTTATGCTAAAAATTGTGGATATGCTGGTTTAGATGAAAAGTTTGAGTGTAATTTATTTAAACCTTTGATATCAACGAATTTAATTAATTAATTTGTGTAAATGCGTCTGCAAATTTTTCTACGTCAAAGATTTGTAAATCATCTTCTTTTTCACCTAGACCCAAACCTATAATTGGAATTTTATATTTTTTTGTTAAAGCTAAGAGTATTCCACCTTTCGCGGTACCATCTAATTTAGTCATTATTAATCCAGTTAATGGTATAATTTTGTTAAATTCTTCGACTTGATTAAGTATATTTTGACCTGAGGTAGCATCTAAAACTAGCACTATTTCATTTGGTGCTTTTTCATCTATTTTTTTAACAACATTTGCAATTTTTTTATACTCTTCCATTAAATTTTTTTTATTTTGTAATCTACCTGCTGTGTCAATAATCAATTGGTTAAAATTATTTTTATTAGCAAATTCCATAGCTTTGTAAGCCACTGAAGCTGGGTCAGACCCTTGTGTTGATTTAATTATATTAACACCAATTTTATTTGCCCAATTTTCTAGCTGTTCAATTGCAGCTGCTCTAAAAGTATCAGATGCTGATAAAATTACTTTATTATTGTTCTGTTTAAATATTTTTGCAATTTTACCAATAGTAGTTGTTTTTCCAGAACCATTTACACCAGCTATCAATACTACATTCAAATTTTCATTTTTATTGAAAAACTCTTTTTTTTCAAAAGGGGTCATACTAGAAATAATATAATTTTTTAAAATTTTATTTATTTCTTTTATAATATCTAAATTTGGATCGATTTTTTCTTGAGCTAAAATATTTCTTATTTCGGAAGCTGAATCGATACCCACATCAGAAGAAATTAAAAATTCTTCAATTTTATCAAGTGAATTATCATCAATTTCTTTTTTAATTAAAATTTCCCTAAAACCAGAGGAAATATTTTCTGCACTTTTTTTAAAGCCTATTTTAAATTTCTCAAAAATACTCATTATAATTTGACATTTATTTCTTTTATATCAGAAACTGGTCCCGTCATATGGATAGAATTTTTTTCATCAATTTTAATTGATAATTTGCCTTTTAAAAATTCTATATCAACATTGTTTTCAGTTAACCCATTTATTTTCCCCGCAACTGCTGTAGCACATGCAGCGGTTCCACAAGCTTTTGTATTACCAGCACCTCTTTCCCATACATTTATTTTAATTAAATTTTTATTAACAACTGATGCCAAGGTTACATTTATTTTTTCTGGAAATAATTCATGATTTTCAATTTCAGGACCAATTTTAATTATATTAAAACTATTTATATCCCTAACAAAGAAAACTATATGAGGATTACCTACATTGATTGCTGTACCACCCCTTAGTTCATTTTTTTTAATATCAATAATTTTCATATTGAGATTTTTTGTATTTAATTCTTTAGATAATGGAATTTGATCCCATTTAGTTTTTGCCGGTCCTATTTCTGTAGTTACAATGTTATTTCCCATAATATCAGATTTTAAGTTTCCTGATATTGTACTTAAATATATTTGTTTTTTATTATTTTCTTTTGCAATTAGTTCTGCTGCACACCTAGTCCCATTTCCACATGCACCTGAAATACCCCCATCAGAATTGAAAAATTTCAGTGAGCCATCAGAATTCTCACTTTTATTAATAAAAATTAATTGATCGCATCCAATAAAATTCCGATCACAAATTTTTATTATTTGATCTTGAGTTAAATTTATATCTTTATCTCTATTATCAATAATTATAAAATCGTTACCCAAACCATCCATTTTATAAGCTTTAAATTCCATATATTTAATACTTAACTTATTTATTGACTTTTTGAACCTCTATTATAGTTTGTCGATGTTTCCGCAAAATCAGCAATTTGCGGTGTCTTTGGTAACAAAGAGATCGACACCAGTTAGCGAGGGTTCGCCCACTGGTGCGTTAACTGCTGGAAAAAATTATGTTTGAGAATTTAACAAATAAATTTGAAGAAATATTTTCTTCTTTAAAAAAGTCGGCTTCGCTTGATGAAAAACAAGTAGACGAAGGATTAAGAAGTATTCGTTTAGCTCTAATAGAAGCAGACGTTTCTTTAGAAGTTGCTAAAGATTTTATAAATAAAATCAAACCAAAAGCATTGGGGCAAGAGATAATAAGATCAACATCTCCAGGTCAAATGGTGGTTAAGATAGTAAATGATGAATTGATTAGTTTACTTGGAAGCGAAAGTTCTGATTTAAATCTTAATGCAGTTCCACCAGTATCTATGATGATGGTTGGTTTACAGGGTTCTGGAAAAACTACTACAACAGCAAAATTAGCAAAATTTTTGGAAAAAAATAAAAAGAAGAAAGTTATGATGGTAAGTTTAGATATCTATCGACCCGCAGCCCAAGAACAGCTAAGACTTTTGGGAGAGCAGCATAACATAAATACTCTACCAGCTATTGAAGGACAACAACCAATAGATATATGCAGAAGAGCATTAAGTGCTGCAAGTCTCAATGGTTCTGAAGTTATATTATTTGATACAGCAGGTAGAACACAAATTGATTTACAAATGATGAATGAGATAAAACAAATTGAGGAAATTATAAATCCTGTTGAGACTATTTTGGTAGCAGATTCTCTCACAGGACAAGTCGCTGCGAATGTGGCTAAGGAATTTAAAAATACTGTAAGTCTATCAGGTATTATACTTACAAGATCTGATGGTGATGGAAGAGGTGGTGCTGCTTTAAGTATGAAATATGTTGCAGACGTCCCAATTAAATTTTTAGGTGTTGGGGAAAAAATAGAAAATCTTGAAGTTTTTTATCCCGAGAGAATTGCCAATAGAATTTTAGGAATGGGAGATATAGTCACCCTAGTAGAAAAAGCAGCAGAAGATCTAGATGAAGAAAATTTAAAAAAAACAGAGGAAAATTTAAAAAAAGGTCAGTTTTCTTTGGAAGATTACTTATCTCAATTAAAGCAAATGAAAAAAATGGGAGGCATTGAAGGCATTATGTCATTCCTTCCTGGAGTTTCTAAAATTAAATCTCAGATGGATCAGTCAGGTGTAGATGAAAAAGTTATTACTCAAAATGAAGCAGTAATTTTATCAATGACTAAAAAAGAAAGACAAAATCCAAAAATAATTGATGGATCAAGAAAAAAAAGAATTGCTAATGGCTCAGGTACAGACATAGCCAGTATCAATAAATTGTTAAAACAATTTAAAATGATGTCAGAAATGATGAAAAAAATGTCAAAAGGAAATATGAAAGGAATGGCAGATAAAGGTATTCCGCCTGAACTTTTTAATCAACTTAAATAACAAAAAGGAGAACAATGCTAAAACTAAGATTATCAATGGGAGGAACTAAAAAAAGACCGGTATATAAAATAGTTGTTGCCGATAGTAAATTTCCAAGGGATGGTAAATTTATCGAAAAATTAGGATTTTTTAATCCTCTTTTACCAAAAGAGAAAAAAGAGAGAATTGGCTTACAAACAGATAGAATCAAATATTGGCTGAGCCAAGGTGCACAACCAACAACTAGAGTTGCAAGAATACTTGGTGAACAAGAGTTAATTAAAATGCCAGCAAATGGCAACAATCCAATTAAAGCTGTTCCAAAAAAAGATAGAAAAAAAGA